>JAOUDR010000505.1 GCA_029859185.1 Gemmatimonadota bacterium | reverse complement strand
CTTCCGATCTTGGACGTCCAGCACGCCGGCGATGTGTGCCTCGTGCTCGGGATCGTCCTTGTAGTGCTCCACCAGATTGAACACCACATCCGGGCGGCGCCGCGAACGGAGCAGGCGCTCGAGGACCGTGACGTCGTCCTTGATGTTGACGAGCCGCACGCGGTAGCCGGCGCGGCGGAGCGCCCGCGCGACCGCGCGATACTCCTCCATGATGGTCGCCACGTGAATGTCGTATTCAGGCTCGAAGGCGAGCGTCGCCGGATCCACGTTACGGATCTGCTCGTACTCGTCTTCACCGACGTGGTTGAACAGCACCACGACCGAAACGGGCGTCTCTGTCATAGGGATGGTCATGCCTCTTGATTAAGATTGCTACCTTGAAGGGGGAAGAAGCAAGGGGATCGATGGGATTCGACACGCAACCCAACGCGTGGCAGTGCGGACCGTTCGCGCTCAAGCACGCCCTCCTCGCGCTCGGGATCGTGGCGGACGAGGGAGTGCTGACCCGGGTGTCCGGCGCCACCGAAGCAGGCGCCGACGAGCGTGATCTCGCACGCGCAGCCGAGCGCTACGGGTGCACGCTGGCTGGGGAGCGGGTTGACAGCGCGGTGGACGCCCGGCAGCGGCTGGCGGTGCACCTGCGGGCGCCGACACCGGTATTGCTCTGCGTGGATCAGTGGTCCCACTGGGTGACGGCGGCGGGGATGGAAGGCGACACCGTCGTCTTGCTCGACAGCCGCGAGCGTTCGGTCTTCCAAACGGTGGGTTGGTCGGTGTTGCAGCACCGGCTGGCGTACCGCTCGCGGCGTGCGCGCGTCTCGTACGACCTGCACCCCGTCATTCCCAAGCGTCCCGTCCCGCGCGCACGCTTCTCCATTCCGCGGGTGGATTTCCTGCTGAGTGACGAGCAGCGCGATCTGGTGCGCACGTGGAGCGCCTACCTCGCGGCGTTGTTGCCGGTGAGCGCAATGCCGAGTGCCCAGACCGCCTGGACGGTGGCCATCGGAGACAGGTTGCGCGAACATGCGGCGACGCTACTTGGAGGCCTGCCCACGCGGCACGCCCTTCGATCCCACCGGTCCCTGTCGCACGCCGCGTTCGTCGCGGACACCCACGCGCTGGAAGCGGCAGTGGACGCAGCGGGCGACGTGGCGGCGGTGGCGCGGCAAATCGCGGAGCGCGCGGTCGCCGCGTGAAAAGCGAAGTGAGGCGGTCGCGTTACGCCGACCACCGACACGGATCGTCGCGGTAGCTTGCAGCCAGTGCCCAACCCGGTGATGCCGACGTGACCATGTCCCTCAGCCCGCGCGAGCGGGCGGTCCTCGAAGCGGTGTGCGACACCCTGCTCCCGGCCATCGTGCGGGATGACGATCCTGCCGGCTACTTCGCCACCGGCGCGCTCGCGGCGGGGACGCCGCAACGCGTGGGGGAGATGCTGGCGCAACTGGCGAATCCGCACGACCAGGCGCGCCTGCGGCTCCTGCTGACGGTCCTCGATTCCGCCGCCGCGAACTTCCTTCAGGGCGGCGGCTTCCGGTCGTTCGTGGAGATGGATGCGGCGACGCGGGAACGTGTCCTCTCCGGCCTGGCTCACTCGTCCATCACGCTGCGGCGTGCGGGCTTCCAGGCCCTCAAGCGGCTCTGTCATATTGCCTACTTCTGCTGGCCGACCGCCGACGGGTCGCACCCGGCATGGCGCGCCGTCGGGTATCCGGGCTCCCTGCCGCAGCCGGCGACCGTGGTGGAGCCGCTAACGGCGCTGACCGTCGCGGGTGACACGACGCTCGAGTGCGATGTTGTCATCGTGGGCTCCGGTGCCGGGGGCGGCGTCGTGGCCGGACTGCTCGCCCAGGCGGGGCGCGACGTGGTCGTGCTCGATCGGGGGGGAAACCCGTCGTCGCGGGACATGACGCAGGTCGAGGGCGACATGTTCAATGCGTTGTTCCTCGACCGCGGCATGATCATGACGGATAGCGGCTCGATGCCGATTCTCGCGGGGAGTTGTCTCGGGGGCGGAACGGTCATCAACTGGACGACGAGCTTCGCGGTGCCCGAGCAGGTGCGCGCGGAGTGGGACCGCCGATCCGGGTTGGCGCTGTTCGAGACCGCCGCGTTCGCGCAATCGCTCGAGCGGGTGAGCGAGCGGCTGAACGTCGGGACCCAATGGACGACGCCCAGCAGGCGGGATCAACTGCTGGAAGCCGGGATTCGCGCGCTCGGCTGGCCGGTGGAGCCGATTCCGCGCAACGTGACGGGGTGTCTCGAGGGCCTCGAGTGCGGCTTCTGCACCTACGGCTGCCGGCACGGCGCGAAGAACTCGACCGCGAACACCTACCTGACGGACGCCGCCGCTGCCGGGGCCCGCCTCGTCGCGCACGCGGACGTGGAGCGGGTGGTGATCGACGGAGGTCGCGCGACCGGGGTCCGCGGGTCGATTCGTGGCTCGGACGGGACGCGGCACCAGCTCACGGTTCGCGCGCGCGCGGTCGTCGTCGCGTGCGGTGCGATCTACACCCCCGTGCTCCTGCTGCGCTCGGGACTCACCAACGAGCACGTGGGGCGGAACCTCCATCTCCATCCCGTGAGCGCGATGGGCGCGTTCTTCCCGGACCGCGTGGAGCCGTGGGGCGGCGCGATGCAAACGCGGTACTGCGCGCAGTTCGCAGACATGGACGGGAGTGGGTACGGCGCGCGGTTCGAGACCGGACCGATTCACTTTGCGCTGCCGGCGAGCGCGTTTGGCTGGGCCAACCCGCGGCAACTGCGTGAGGATGTCGGGCGCCTCGCGCACATGGGGCATGTCGGTATTCTCCTGCGCGACCGCGACGCCGGTCGCGTCACGGCCAACCGATGGGGGCATCCGCGGGTGCGGTATGACGTCTCGAAGTACGATGCCGCGCACATGCGGCGCGCCCTCGAAGCGTCTGCCCGCATCATGGCCGCGGCGGGCGCCGATGAGTTGTTCACGTTACAGACGCCGCC
>JAOUDR010000033.1 GCA_029859185.1 Gemmatimonadota bacterium | reverse complement strand
CAAGGTAGCCGAGGCCGAGCGGCGCGCGGTGGCGGACTTCCGCAGTCGCCTCGCGGACGAGGGGATCGCCGTGGCGGCGTCCGTCGGGTCCACGCCCGCCATGTCGTGCGTCGAGCGGCTGGATGGTGTGCAAGAAGCCCGACCCGGCAACTACGTGTTCTACGACGCCTCGCAAGTGGCGCTGGGGTCGTGCACGACCGTCGACTGCGGCGTCACGGTGCTCGCCAGCGTGGTGTCGTGCCAGCCCCATGCGCGCCACTGTGTCGTGGACGCGGGCGCGCTCGCCCTGTCCAAGGACGCCGGGCATCCGGGTCCGGTGCCGTCGATGGGGTGGATCTTCGATGACTACGCCGCAGGGACCCTGCGCGAGGACGCACGACTCACCGGGCTGAGCCAGGAGCACGGCAAGGTCTCGGCGCCGCTTGCGGTTGGGGAGCGGGTCCGCATCCTCCCCAACCACTCGTGCCTGACGGTGGCGTGTTTCGACGAGTATATCGTGGTCGAGGACGACCGGATCGTGGACCGCTGGAAGATCTGGCGCGCGCGGTGACGCAGCGGGTGGTTCAGCTGGGCGGGCGGCGGCGGCGCGACCCCAGCTCTTTCACGACGGCCTCGAGCGGCACGCCCCCCGCCACCAATTCCACGAGCACATGGTACAGGAGATCTGCCGCTTCGCTCCGGATGGCGGGGTACGCGTCGGCGCCCACCAACTGGTTGGCCTCGTCGAGGACCTTGGCCCGCCGGGTCACGGCATCACCCAGCAAACGGGCCGTGTAGCTCTCCTGGCCTGAGGCCGATGTGTGCTCGGCAATCACCTGCTCGAGTTGCGCAAGCGAGAATGGCCGGTCGCCGAAACAGGATGCCGTGCCGCGGTCGCACACCGGGCCCGAGGGCTCGACGAGCAACAGGAGCGCCCGCCGGTCACAATCCACCTCGACCCGGACCAGGCGCAGCCCGTGCACCGCCTCGTCCCGTGCGCCGCGGGAGTCGCGGTACGCCGGATGGACCACGACCTCACCGCTCTCAACCGTCGCTATCAGGCTCGCGCGGGTCGAGCGCGCCACCATCAGTACCCGGCCGTCACTAGCGTCCTGCACCACGGTGACCGCCCCATCACCGTCCTCCACGAACCGCACGACCGCCGCGAGCCCGTCGCCGAGCCCGAGGGTACCCCGATAGAGTGCCATCCCGACCTGCGCATCCACACCCATGCGGTCGAGCACCCGGATTTCGTCGGTCGTGTGGATGCCGCCTGCGGCCGTCACGGGCTTGCCGACGGCTGAGGCAAGCGCCTGCACCCTGGCGATGTCGATGCCGGCCTGCAGTCCCTCACGCTCCACCAGCGTATAGAGGAACCCCCCCACGAACGGCTCGAGGCGTCGCGCGCGGTCGACCGGTGATTCGTCAACCTGCCGTTCCCACCCGCGGTCCACCACGTGATCATCGCGCGCATCTACCGCGGCCAGCAAGCGCACCGGCGGGAATTCCTCCAGGAAGTCGGGGTCCACGCGGGTGCCGATGATGAGCCGTCGGGCGCCCGCCTGCAGCAGTCGCTTGCCGCGTTCCACATCGCGAATGCCCCCACCCACCCGGCACGGGGCCAGCGCGCAGAGCTCCTCGATCAGGGCAAGGTTGTCACCCGTCCCACGGGCGGCGTCGAGATCGATCACGGCGACCTCGCCCACCCGGCCAAAGCGCCGCGCGAGCACGCGCGGGTCCTCGTCCGCCACGAACTCGAGTTCGCGCCCCTGCTGGAGCTGGACCGCCTGCCCCCGCACCAGATCGATGCTCGGGATCAGCATGATGGAACCTCCAAGCCGCACACCCGGCGGCCCCGACCGACACCGTGGCCTGGCCGAGCACTGGCGCCAGGATCACCGGTCTCCGCCGGAAGCTCGCCTCCGCTCGATGGTAGCAGTCTTCCGCCACCCGCACCGTGTCGCATCACACCGAATGCCCGGAAACGTGCCGGACATCACACCCCGCCCGCCTAGGCTAGGTCCCGCGGCGCCGGTAGACGACTCGGCCGTCGACCATCGTGAGATCGACGCGCAGCCCCTCGATACGTTCGGGCGGGATCGCGCGTGGATCCGCGTCGAGGACCACGAGGTCGGCCAACTTCCCGATCTCCAGCGTGCCCCAGTCGTTTTCGTGGAACGCCGCATAGGCGGCACTCCGGGTGTACGCCGTGAGGGCCTCCGCAACCGTGATGCGTTGCGCCGGCACCCATCCATCCGGGTGGACGCCGTCGAGTGTCCGCCTGGTCACCGCGGCGTACAGGCCGTACAGCGGCTCCAGCGGCGCCACCGTCCAGTCGCTGCCGAAGGCCACGGTCACCCCCGCATCGATCAGATCCCGAAACGCGTAGGTCGTGCGAAGCCGCTCCGGACCGATGCGCTTCTCGGCCCACCGTCCGTCGTCGATCACGTGATACGGTTGCATGGACGCGATCACCCCGTCGCGCGCAAATCGCGCGATTGCCGCGGAGGTGAGATGCTGCGCGTGCTCCACCCGGAAGCGCGGGTCGGGGTCCGGATGGAGCGTGCGCGCCGCGGCGAACGCATCGAGCACCCAGTCGTTCGCCCGATCGCCAATGGCGTGGATCACGACCTGTAGCCCGGCCCCGTGCGCGTCGGCAATCTGTGCGCGCAGCGCGGCCGTATCGGTCACCATCAGTCCCGACGTCTCCGGCGCGTCCGCGTAGGACTCGTAGAACCACGCGGTGGTGGAACCCAATGACCCGTCCACGAATCCCTTGACCGCCCCCCACGCGAGTCGCGCATCCCCACGGCCGTGGCGCTCGACGTACGCAGCCATCCGGTCCCAGGTGGCAATCGGGACCGCCGCATAGACCCGAAGCGGCAGTCGGCCCGCAGCGGCGGCGCGCCGGTAGGTCTCGAGTCCCGCCCAGCTCCCCATGTCCGTTACGTGTGTCACCCCCCGCTCGACGGCGTACCGCGCGGCGGCATCCAGCGCCCGATCGAGTTCCAGCTCGGACCTGGCGGGTATGATCCGCCAGACGAGCCCCATTGCCTCGTCCTTGAGCACGCCGGTGGGTTCGCCGGCGGCATCACGCACGATCGTCCCCCCGGCCGGATCGCGCGTCGCGGCGGTGACGCCCGCCAGCGCGAGGGCGCGGCTATTGGCCAGCCCCATGTGCCCATCGAGCCGGCTCACGAAGACCGGTGTTTCCCCGGTCACGGAGTCGATCCAGGACCGGTGCGGCAACTGCCCGCCCCATCGTTCATGATCCCACGTACCGCCGGTGACCCATCCCCCCGGGTGCTGTCCGGCGAACGCCGCAATCCGGCGGGTGAACTCCTCCGGCGTCGCCGCGTCACGCAACTGGACACCTGCGAGCTCGAAGCCGCCGTCGATGAAGTGGGTGTGGCTGTCCATGAACCCGGGAAGCACGACGCGGCCGCCGAGGTCGATCCGCTCAGTCCGCGGCCCCACCCACTGGTCGACTGCGGGCCCCGCGCCGAGGGCAACGATGCGCCCGGCCTTGACCGCAATGGCCGAAGCCACGGCCCCGGTCCCCGTCCAGATCACCCCGTTTGCGAGGACGACATCCGCCGCCCGGCTACACGCCGCTGAGCTCATCATTGCCAATACACCCACCACGACTCGGCTTCGCATTGGTACTCCCGGCTGTTGCTTTGCGCGCGAGGAAGATGGAGCGACGGCATCGCTGGCGCCATGGTCTAGGTCGTTTGGCGGTCGTGACTTGGACGGCCTGCCGGGGCGCAGGCACGCGAGTGGACTTGTATGCCGTATTAGCAGGTAATGCCGAAGTGGCGTTGCATCGATACAATAGTGAGTGCTCACTCTCGCAAATTCCCGTGGCGGCTTCCCACCAGGTTCCCGGAAGTTGGCTGCGAAAGCCTCGCGCCGGTCATGCATAACTGAGTTATTTCGCAACGCTTTACGTCATAACGACTACCCGAAAAACCCCGACCTACCTAACTTTTCTCCGTATGTCGCTGAGACCGATTTACGGACACGATGGGCTCCGACGGACGCTTGGTCGCGCTTCCGCCGAGGGTCGGTTGCCGCAGGCGCTGCTGCTCACCGGACCGACGGGGACGGGGAAGCAGCGCTTGGCGCTGTGGCTCGCCCAGACCGTCCTCTGTGCGGACGCTGCCGCCGAACCCTGCGGGCACTGCGGCGAGTGCCGCTTCGTGGGCGAGCTCGCGCATCCGGACCTTCACTGGCTCGTGCCGATCCCGCGTCTCAAGGCAGGCGAGACCGCCAAGCAGATCGACGAGGCCAAGACCGTGCTGGCCGAGGCGCTCGCCGAGCGACGCGACAGCGGTCGCTGGGAGCCCTCCGATGGGACCGCGGGGCACTGGCTGGCGTCGGTGCGGCTGCTGCAACGCATCGTGGCCGTGACACCGTTCCGCAGTCGCCGCAAGGTGATCATCCTCGGAGACGCCGAGCGCCTGGTGGTACAGGAGGCCAACCTCGAGGCGGCCAACTCGCTGCTCAAGGTCCTCGAGGAACCCCCGGCGGACACGCTGCTCATCCTGACGGCCGCCGAGCCCCAGGGGCTGCTCGCCACCATCCGCTCTCGCGTGGTCCCGGTGCGGCTGGGACGCATACCGGACGAGGTGATCCGGCAGTTCCTCGTGCGGGAGGTGGACAGCACGCTGCGGGGTGCCGCCCTCGAGCGGCGGGTCGTGGACGCCGACGGCCGCCCCGGACGCGCGCTGCAGTCCGCCGCGGACAGTGCAGCCGGTGATCGCGCCCGCGCCCTGTTGGACGCCGCGGCGGTCGGGGCTCAGGAGTGGGCATCGCTCGCCCTCCGGCAGGCGCCGTGGGGGGCGCGAGGGGCCTTCGCCGACACGCTGGACTCCTTGGCAGTCGAACTGCGCGAGCGCCTGGCGCGCGCCGCGTTGGCGGACGACCGCCGGGGCCTGGATCGTGCGCTCACCGCGCTCGCGCGCGTGGACGCGGTTCACGAGACGCTTGGGACGAACGTCAATCCACAGCTCGCGCTGGCGGAACTGGCGCGCGACCTGGAACGGGTCGCGTGACGCTGTCCCACGTGGCGCCGGACGGACGTGCCCACATGGTGGACGTGGGCGGGAAGTCGGTGACGGCGCGCCACGCGGTGGCCGCCGGCAGCATCACGATGGCCCCAACGACCTTCGCGCTCGTACGCGATGGGGCGGGCCCCAAGGGCGACGTCCTGTCGACCGCCGAGGTCGCCGGCGTCATGGCGGCCAAGCGCACCGCTGACCTGATCCCGCTGTGTCACCCGCTCCCGCTGGACCAGATCGAGGTGCGGGCCGAGCTCGACGCCGCGCTGCCGGGCGTGCGCGTGGAAGCCGTCGTGCGCACCACGGCGCGGACCGGCGTCGAGATGGAAGCGCTGACCGCCGTCACGGTGACCCTGCTCACCGTATACGACATGGTGAAGGCGGCCGGGCACGATCTTCGCATTGGAGAGATCGTGCTGCTCGAGAAGGCTGGCGGTCAGGGTGGCGACTGGAGGCGTGACCGATGATTACTGATGAATACCGCATTCCGCTGCACGTGACGCAGCGATTGATGCTGCGTGGCGTGGGTCTGTTCGTAGTGCTGTTGGCGGCGGGCGCGACGATCAGCCTGTTGCCCGGTGGGGCCGAGGCCAAGCGTGAAACCGGCGTCTACACGGGGATCGTGGGGAACCTGCGCGAGCTGCGGAGCGCGCTGGACCAGGAACATGGGGAGGCCGAACTTCAGCGCCTACGTGCCGAGCGCGCCGAGGCGATCCTCGCGCTGTCCAAGCAGCACCCGGTTCCCGTCGGCCTCGCCGAGACGATCTTCGACGAAGCGTTGCGTGCCGGGATCGCCCCCCAGCTGGCATTCGAGATCGTGCGGTTGGAGAGCCGGTTCAACCCGGATGCGGTGAGCTCCGTCGGCGCGATCGGGCTCGCCCAGGTGATGCCGCGTACGGCCATCCTCTACGACTCGACGCTCACGCGGGATGACCTCTTCGACCCCACCACGAACCTGCGCATCGGCTTCCGGTTCTTCGGGGACCTGCTCGAGCGCTATGATTACGACCTGCGGTTGGCGCTCCTGGCGTACAACCGGGGACCCCAGCGCGTGGGGGACATCATGGCCCGGGGAGGGAATCCGGCCAATGGGTACGCCGACCGGATTCTCGCAAACTACGGGGCACCGACGGGCCCGATACGGCAGTAGCGGCTCGTCACCACCACGCCCGTCAGGGAGCGCGGACCCGCAGCTCCTGACCGACACGCACGACGGTGCCGGAAAGATCGTTCCAGGTCTTGAGGTCGCCCACCGCCACGCCATGGCGTTGGGCAATGACCCAGAGCGAATCGCCTGACCGCACCGTGTAGTAGGCGGCGTTCCGGGACGGCGCCGGCGCGGGCGATGCGGTCGTCGTGCGCGTGGCACTGCGCTGGGCCGCAGTACTCACCGGAACCGTGAGCGTCTGGCCAATCCGCATCCGGCGTGGCTGGATGGCGGGGTTCGCCGCCTGCAGGACCGTGGTACTCACGCCGTACCGTTTTGCGATCTCGGAGAGCGTCTCACCCTTGACGACCCGGTGGGTCACAAACGTGATGCGCTCCTTGGCCGGGAGTTCCGCCCACCGTTGGGATACGGCCGCCCCGGCTCCGGCCGGGACCCGCACGACGACCGACCGCTTCGGCGGGGTCGCACCCCGCACGAACTGCGGATTCAGTTCCACCAGGGCCCGCGTGGTCGTGTCGGCAAGGCGAGCCAGCACGTCGAGGCCCGTCGCGTCGGACACGATGACCTCATCGTACCGCAGCGGCTCGAACCGCGGCACGCTGTCAAACCCGTATCGCGCCGGGTCCTTCGCGATCAACGCCGCCGCGATCAGCTTGGGGACGTAGTCCCGCGTCTCGAGCCGCAGATACCGACGATCCGAGAGCTCGAAGAACGTCGAGTCACCCGATCCCGCGGGACCGCCCGGCAGGCGTCGGAGCCCCCGCGAGACACGCCCCGCCCCGGCGTTGTAGGCGGCGGCCGCGAGATACCAGGACCCGAACTCCTCGTTCAGGTCGGCCAAGTGGCGGGCGGCAGCCTCGGTAGCCCGGAACGGATCTCGGCGCTGGTCCTCCCACACGTCCTGCTGCAGCCCGTATCGACGCCCCGTGCCCGCGATGAACTGCCACATCCCCACGGCCTTCGCACGGGAGACCGCCGTGTTCGAGTAGCCCGACTCGATCATGGCGAGATAGACGAGGTCATCCGGCACACCAAAGCGCCGCATCTGGTCGCGGATCATGCCCTCGTAGCGGGGCAGGCGACCGAGCCAGATCGTGAACCGGTCGCGGGCGGGGCCCTGAAAGAAGTCGATGTAGTACTGCACCCGGCTGTGATTGGCGAACGACTCGACGTCGAGGAGACGAGTGACATCCCCGGCCGCGGCGGGCCCGCCCTCGGCCGCGAACAACGGGACCGATTCCCCGGCGATCGCGCCGGACGCGGCGGTCGCCGCCGGATCGGCCTGTCCACGGACGCGTCCCGCCCGGCGGTCCAGGCTCCCGAACTCGAGCTCGGCCAGGGCATCGAGCACGGCGCGATCCGCGGCCGAGTCGTCAGCGGCGGTCACCAGCGCGTCGTCAAGGACGCCAGGGTCGGGGCTCGCCGCCAGGACCTCGGGGCCGTCCCCGGCTGCCGGCGCCGGCGCCGGCAGCGCCGCCGGCCGCGCGCACGCGCCCCCCACCGTCAGGAGGAGCAGCGCAGACGTCAGTCCGCGGAGGAGTCTCACGACGGCTCCCGCGCGAAGATGTTCCCCATGACCCGGTTGGTCGCGTTGAGGATGGCCAGCGCGGCTCCACGCGTGTGCTCCTGATCGGCCAGGAAGGACCCTACCAGGCGGTGGGTCTGCCCGCTCTCGCGGGACACGACGGAGACGATGAGCACGATCGTATCGAATGCCCGAACGGCTTTGACGCCGAGCAGCTCGAAGCTGATGGCTCCGCCCGCCGACGCCTCGATGGCGTGGAGCGTCGCCTCGGCCGAGCACCGCATCTCGCCGGCGTCCGACGCCAGTCCTTCGGCACTCCCCATCCACCGGGCATCGGCCCCAAACCCAAGCGTCACCTCGGCTCGGCACCGACCGTTCGGGGACGTCGTGAACTGGAAGTCCACGAATCGGAGCCGCTCTTCGCGAGCAAACGCGGACTGTGTCATCGTTCAGTCCACCGCCGCATCGAAGTGCACCTCGAGCTGGCCGGTCGCCGCTTCATCGGGCGATCGGATGAGATCCGCATCGAGACGTGGCCGTCCCTCTTCGTCCTGGACCACGGCGAGGAACAGGGTCTGCCCATCGTCGAGCACGATCCGGAGCTGACGGCAGTCGGACCGGAGCACGATGTCCGCGACTTGGCGGTCACGCAGGTGTGCCACCGCGTCGGCGATGCGACGGAGATCGTGGAGAGAGGCCAGCGACACGGTGGTCCTCGCAGTCGTCTCGAGCGACTCAGGACAGGTGCCGGGCGAGGACTTCCTGCAGGGCCTCGTCGGAGAGCTTCTCGGCCTGCAGGAACAGTGAAGACTTCGAGGACGACTCGAGCGGGAAGGACGCCCAGAAGGATCGTCGCCCCTCCTGCGTACCCTTGCGCCGAAACGCCAGCACGAGTTGCCACATAGCCTGGTTGGCCCGCCGTTCGGCGGCAGGCTGGACGTGCCACGTCTCTCCCTCGCAAGACAGGATTCTCCAAGCCATCCACCAACTCCGGGGCGGTGTGCGTCGTCACCACTACGAGCGAGGCTAGCAAAGATGCCCCCGAGCCCCGGAACGGGTCAAGTCGCGCAGACCCGCTCGTACCGTAGTGCTAATCTGGAGAGTAGCGTCCCGATGCGGCGTGACCCGCGTCACGGGAGCGCGGACGGCCGATTTGCGTGGTCGGGCCGATACCACCGCACGAGCCGCTCCGGGGCCACCCCAAGCAGATAGGCGCTGACGAGCACGGCGTTGCGCAGCCAGGCGCGGAATGCCCCCTCACGCCGCCAGCGACGTGCTGAGACCCGGACGGCCGACGGGAGCCGGCGCAGCGTCGCCTGCCGGCGCAGCGCACGCACCAGCGCGACGTCCTCCATGATCGGGAGAGGGGGGAATCCACCGACGGCGTCGTACAGCGTGCGCCGAACCAGCAGCCCCTGATCGCCGTACGGGAGGCCGCCCCACCGGTCGCGCCGTGCGGCGCCCCACTCTACGACCCGGAACCACCACCCGTCGGCCCCGATCGCCAATCTCCATACGGCAGCATCACAGTCGGGATCCAGGACCGCACGCTCGAGATCCCGCCGCGCTGGCGGCGGCAGGCGCACGTCGGCATGCAGGAAACACAGCCACGCTCCGCTGGCCGCCTGAGCCCCAGTGCGGAGCTGCATGCCCCTACCACCGGCCGCTTCCACCACCCGCGCGCCCTGGGCAGCGGCCAGAGCCCGGGTGTCGTCGCGCGATCCGCCATCCGCCACCACGATGTCCAGTGGCAGGGCGACCGCCGCCAGATCCTCCAGGAGCGGCGGTAGATAATCCGCTTCGTTGAGCGTGGGGATGACGACCCCGACCACCGGCATCACCGGCCGAAACCGAAGACCGCCGTGTCGTTGAGCGTCCAGTCGTACTCCAAGTACTCGACCCGCACCGACCCCGGCTCGAGGACCGCGGTCTGCTCCGGCTTGGCGTAGCGCTGGAAGAACGCCACGACGCCGGCCGTGCCGCCGAAGTCCTCCTTGTACCAATCGAGCACCTTGCTCACGCGCAGCGTCGGGTGTCCTCCCGCCTCGAGCAGGAAGTGGGTGGAATCCCCCATGAAGCGGCGGACGGCTTCGTCCAGCTGCGCATCGAGTCGGTCACCGCGGTACGCCGTTCCGGCCAGCACTGGGCACGAGCGCGAGGCGCAGTTCACGGCAAAGTGGATGCGGGGCTCGCCCATGGGTCGGAGCACGCCGTGCTCGATGCCATCCAGTGAACGCTCCCGCTGGGCGATCCGGCAGAACTGCCGGGTCCAGGTGTCCGGAATCTGGCGGATCGAATTGGCGGGAACACCCACCAGCCGACTCGTCAGGCCCGCCACGCCCGCGCGTCGCTCGATCGGGTAGTGATCGACGACGAGGCGGAGCGCGCACGCGTTGTAGGCGTTGATCCAGAAGGCCAGGCGGACGTCGCGTGACGTGATCTCGAGGTCGGCGGGGCTCACGCGTCCGAGTTCGTCCAGATAGGCATCCAGCCGCTCGCGGTGCTCGACGAGCGCCGCATAATCGACCAGCCCGTCACGCGTATACTCGGCAACGATTGCGTCGAACAGCGCGTGATCGGGAAGGGTCTGGGCATGCCCGAGCGCCGCGCACAGCGCCAGGAACGACACACCACCCCACAACGAGCGCCGAAACAACGCCATCATCCATCCTTGGGCAGAGCGGAACGGGCACGTCCCGCGCCGGCCATCAGCGGCAGCACACTCAGCAGCAGCAGGAGTCCCGCGGCAATCCATAGCCGCACGTACGCGTCGTGGCTGGCCTCGGTCGAGCCGCGCACGAGCGCGTCGGCGAAGAAGGTGTACACCAGAGTGCCCGGAAGGATACCAAGGAGGGTTGCGGCCGCGTAGTCTCGCCAGCGCATGGCGGTGAGGCCCGCCCCGAAGTTGAGCGCGTTGAACGGGACCAGTGGGATCAGCCGAAGGACGAGCAGGCCCCAGAACCCGCGTTGCTCCGTGGCCCGATCGAGACCGCCAAGCCGGCCGCGCGTGAGCCGCTGAATGCCGCCGCGGCCGAGCGCCCGCGCGATGCCGAACGCCGCATTGGCACCGAGGTTCGCGCCAATCGTCGTAAGGACCGCGCCCCAGCCAAATCCGAATGCGGCACCGCCCACGATCGTGAGCACTGAGCCGGGAAGGGCCAGCGCCGTGGCAAGCGCGTACACCACTGCGAAGAGCACGGGGGCCGACGCGGAACCCCGGACCGTGGCCAGAAGCGCGAGCGCGCCATCGCGTGTCACGAACGTGCCCACGGGCGTGAGCCGTGCGGCCAGCCAGGCCAGGCCGAGCAGGGCGACCAGCGCTGCGAGCCGGACATAGACGCCGGCGCCGCCTAGGCGAGCCATCGCACCACGGCACGCAGCAGTTTCCCGCGACGTCCGGCGAACGCCTCACGGTAATGCGCGTCCGCCGCGCGCTTGATGCCCTCTGCCATGGTAGGATAGGCCCAGACCTGCCGGGCCAGGTGCGGGAACGGCACGCCGCGATGCATCGCGAGGACGAGCACTGGGAGGAGTTCACCGGCGTTCCGCCCAACGATGGTCGCCCCCAGAATGCGGCCACGCCGACCCGTCACCACCTTCACGAACCCGGTCGTGTGACCATCCACGATGGCGCGGTCCAAGTCTCCGAAGTCGTACCGGTAGACGCGCACATCATCATGCTGGTCGCGGGCTTCCGCCTCGGTCACCCCGAGCCGCGCAACTTCGGGATCGGTGTAAGTGACGGTCGGCACGTGGGTGTAGCGCACGCGCCCGCGTACGGGCACGAGGAGATTCCGGAGCAGCAACTTCGCCTGGTAGTCGGCGACGTGCGTGAACTGCGGCCCGCCAATCACATCGCCGACAGCCCACACCGATCGCACGGCTGTCCGCAGGGTCGGATCCACCTGCACCGCTCCCCGCTCCACCACGACGCCAATCCCTTCGAGTCCCAGGCCATCCCCTCGTGATCGCCGGCCCGTCGCAACAAACACCAGGTCGGTCGGGATTTCGATCGCCTCACCTCCGCGGACCGCCCGAACGACCCACGCCCCGTCTCGGCGCACGACTGCGTCCACCGGAGCCCCCACCTCGACCCGAATCCCCTCGGCCCGCAGCGCCTCGGCCATGACGGCGCTCGCCTCCGCGTCCTCGCGTGGGAGCACGCGCTCCAGTGCTTCGATGACGCTGACGGCCAACCCAAGACGGGCGAAGATCTGCGCGAACTCGAGGCCAATCGGCCCACCACCCAGCACACAGATGCGCCGCGGGAAGTCATCCTGCTCGAACACGGTGGCGTAGTCGAGGGTCGGCGCATCTTCGAGCCCCGGAATCGGCGGGCGGGCGGGGCCGGCCCCGGTCGCGACCACGAGACGCGTCCCCTCGATCAGCCGCCCGTCCACC
>JAOUDR010000504.1 GCA_029859185.1 Gemmatimonadota bacterium | reverse complement strand
TGGTGAGGCGACGGGTCAGCGACTGCTCGCGGGTGCCGCCGTTGGCCGCGTGGATCGCCATGCCCCCCAATGCCACGACAGTTAGCATCACCCCGATGAGATGAAACGTCTTGTAGACGAGAAACGGCATCACCTGGTTCCTCCCTTAGAGCAGCGCTTCGAGAAACTCGCGGATCACGCGTCCGGTGTTCACCGCCTGTTCCAGCGGCGCGAGGTGCCCGGCAGCCGGGATGGCCGCGAAGTGGGCACCCGGAATTGCATCAGCCATGGCGCGGGCTTCGGTCAGTGGAATCAACTGGTCGTCACTCCCATGGAGGACGAGCGTGGGCACGCGGATCGCCCCGAGCATCGGACGAGCATCCGGACGGTCGCGCATGGCGGTGAGCGCGCCGATGAGCCCCAGCGCGGGCTGAGCGGTCATCATCCCTCGGACCTGCCGAACGACGTCCGGACTCGTCTGCATCGTATCCGAACCAAGCAGGCGTGGCAGCATCTCGTCGGCGAGGAACCCCAGACCGTCGCGCCGAATCCGTGCGATCGTCGCGTCTCGTTTGGTCCGTCCGTCGGCATCGTCAGGTGCGGCCCGCGTGTTGGCGAGCACCAGCGCGCGTACCCGATTGGGGTGTCGCCGCAGGAGCTCGAACGCGACGTACCCACCCATCGACAGCCCGCAGACGACCGCGTTTGGTATCCGCAGTACGTCCAGCAGTGCGGCAAGATCATCAGCGTACTCCGCCATCGCGTAGCCGTCGTCCGGTCCTTCGGACAAGCCGAGCCCGCGCAGATCCGGCAAGATGCGGCGCCACCCTGTGAGCGCGGACGCCACCGGACGCCACATCGTGCGGTCGAGCGGGAACCCGTGCACGAATAGGACCGGCGGACCATCCCCGACCAGTTCCGCTGTCGTCGCCAGGCCGCGGACGACGAACTGTTGGCTGGCGCCGGTGCGTCTCGCAAGGCGTGCGCCGAACAGGTCACCCACGCCAGCCGGGATCGGAACCGGACGCCCATTCTGACCCAGGGTCACGAACACCAGTTCCGCCTCTGCCACGTCCCCACCCCCGACCTTTCGGGCCCGCTGGCGCAGCGTGAAGCTCGTTTCGCCCCAATGCACCACCTCGATTTCAAAGCGGAGGCGGTCGCCCGGAAAGACCTGCTGGAGGAACTCCACGGTTGCCTTGCGTACGGCGGGCCAGACGCGGTGGCGCTGGAACAGATCCATGCCCGGTCCCTGCGCGAGTAGCTCCCAGCGCGCCCGCTCGAAGAACGAGAGAAAGCTCGCCTGGTTCATGTGCCCATAGGCGTCGCAATCGTCCGGGTACACCGTCAATTCCACGGGTGAGGCCATCGCATGCTCCGTCCACGGGATCGGGCCGACGGTGGTAAACTTAGCACGGCACCCGCGGGAACGACTCCAGCCTTGGAAGCGGATCCGGCACGGCTACCCACGTGACGAGAGTGTGACCGGGCATTCATGCGCATGAGATCGATGGGCACGAACGTTCGGCGTACTTCCTTGAGACGCCTCCATGACCGGTTTTCGCCAGTCACCAGTCGTGCAGTCCCTCCTGCGGGCGTTGCTCGTCCACAAGACTCCTACCGACGGTTCGGACTGCCCGAGCCGCGGCGGGGACGGCGGTGAGTCTACCGACCCCGACTGTGCCGACCTTGATCACGGACGGGCCGGCCCTCCGCGCGTTGGTTGAGCGCCTCGCACTGGCACCCCGGGTCGCCCTCGACACCGAGGCGGCTTCGTTCCACCGATACGTGGATCGGGTGTATCTCGTGCAGGCCAGTTCGGATCAGGAGTCGGCGCTGATCGACCCGCTCCTGGTTGCGGACCTGGCGCCTATCGGTCGGCTCTTGGCCGATCCCACCATCGAGATCGTCTTCCATGACGCCGACTACGACCTGCGCATCTTGCATCGGGATTACGGGTTCGTGGGGCGGCACATCTGGGATACGCGTGTCGCGGCGCAGCTGTGTGGCGAGCCCGCGTTCGGGTTGAGCGCGTTGCTCGAGAAGCACTTTGGGGTTCGGCTTTCCAAGCAGCTCCAGCGGGCCGACTGGTCGCAGCGGCCTCTTACGGACGCCATGATCGCCTACGCGGCAGCCGATACGGCGTACCTCCCGGCACTCCGCGACCGACTGGCCGAGCAGTTGGCCACGCTCGGGCGAACCCACTGGGCGGAGGAGGAGTTCGTGCGCCTGGAAGCCGTGCGATGGAGCCCGCGGGCGGCGGAGGGTGAGGAGTTCCTCTCGGTGAAGGGCGCCAAGGCCCTCCGGCCGGCGCAGCTCATGGTCCTGCGCGCGCTGTGGGAGTGGCGGGACGCGCGGGCCCGAGCGCAGGACCGGGCCTCTTTTCGGGTCCTGGGCGCCGACATCCTCCTCGCGCTCGCGCGGGAGGCACCGGAGACCCTCGAAGCCCTCCTGCGCACCCGGGCGGTTCCCGAGAGCATCGCACGCCGCCATGGCGCCGAACTGATCGAAGTGATCCGCGCTGCGCGTGCGACGCCTGAATCCGAGTGGCCGCGCGTCGAGCGGCGCCCGCGGCAACGGCCAGATCCCGAGTTGGAGGAGCGGGTTGGACGGCTGAAGGTGCTACGCGCCGCGCAGGCGCCGGCCGTGGGGCTCGATCCTGGGCTCATCGGTGCGAACGCGGTGCTCGTGGCGATAGCCCGAGCGGCACCACGATCGGCCGCAGACCTCGACGCCGTTCCCGACTTGCGGCGTTGGCAACGGGAGATCCTCGGGGACGAGGCGTTGCTGGCGGCGGTCGCTCAAGGGTAGGAACACCGACGCGCGGCAGGCCCGAGGCGCGCCCCCCACCCCCTCACCGGCTCCCTAGAGACCGAGAAACGCGCGCACGCGCGGGTCGATGCGCTCCGGAGTCCAGTAAGGCTCCCAGATGAGCTCGATCGTCGCATCGGTGACGCCCTCCACCGCCCGGACCGCCTGCTCCGCATCCGTCATGATCTCCGGACCCGC
>JAOUDR010000503.1 GCA_029859185.1 Gemmatimonadota bacterium | reverse complement strand
CACGTGCTGGCCCGTCTCTTGTCGCGGCGAACCACGGCGAGCGGCGCTCCGCTGTTCGTCTCGATGGGTGATCGCGTGGACCAGGAGATGTTCCGTTTCGCGGTGGTGGGGCCGGCGGCGCAGGACGACCTGGAGGGAATTCTCGAGGATCTACTCGATGGCGGCATCGACGCCTCCGAGCTCGAGGAGGTCAAGCGTCTGGAAATTGCAGCCCGCCAGGAGCTGTCACTGCGCGCGCGACCCTATTTTTCCCTGGCGGCAACGTTCGGCGTCTATGAAGTGCTGGGCCATACGGACGCCCTCGTTGGCTACGTCTCCGCCGTGGAAGACCTCACGGTGCGCGAGATGTTGCGGGTTGCGCGCGCCTACTTCAGCCGCGAGAAGCGGGTGGAGCTGCGCTTCGAGGGGACGGGGGTGGAAATGGCGCCACTGCCCGATGATCCGACCGAGCTGCAGCGGGCGGCAGACGAAGCGACCCAGGCGGGCGATCTCGATTGGGCGGTTGCAGCCTACACGAAGCTCCTGTCGCTCAACCCGAGCAAGATGACGCAGGTCATTGCGCTGGCCAGCCGCGGCGAGGTCTGGATGCAGAAGCGGGACTATCGCGCCGCGATTGCAGATTTCGAGAGGGCACTCGAGCTGGTCGATTACCCGGACGTGCGCGACCTGCTGGAAGAAGCGCGAGCGCTGGAAGCCGGAGAGCTCCGCGAGCGTACCGCTGAGCGCGCAAACTAGGCATCGCAAGAGAAAAGGGCTGGCGGTACGCATACCGCCAGCCCTTCTTGTCACGCTGTCATGGGATCAGCGTTCTTGCTCCATCCGTCAATGAGTCAGCATCAGTCCTTCACGTGGCACTTGTTGCAGAACGATCGCTGATAGTGTCCGAACTCCGTGGCGATGTCTCTGCCGTAGTACGCAGCGTTCTCGACCGCACCCATGGCGATCAGATTGTCAGCATTCGGGAACGATTCGGCGAGAAGCTCCCGCTCCATGTCCCAGCGGGTGATGTTGTTGAAGGCCGAGGCATGTGCACGATGGCAGGTGAGGCACATGACGTTGTCCGTGCTGTCCGGGCCCGCAGTGCTCGTCACACCCGCGAGGAGCAGTGCTTTGTCGGTCTCCTGGCGCTCGAACTGCACGAACTGCAGGAACGAGGTGCCCTGTGCACCCGTGAAGTCACCCGTCGCCTTGTAGGAGTTGTAGTTCGACGCTTGGCCGTTCAGGAACTCGCCATTGCCCGACGGATGCTTGTGGTTGTCATTGATATACGTGCCATGGCAGCCCGCGCACCATTCTCCCATGTTCTGACCGTACGCCGGGTGGCTGGCATCCGACTCGGCATAGCCAGCGGTGACGGCGATCGGCGCCGTTGTGGTGCCGATGTCGCGCAGCAACCGGTAGTTACCGGCGATCGTGCCGGCCACGGGCTCTTCCCCGTACGAACCCGACACGGAGATCGGGAGCGCGCCCGCCGCCGTGCCGCCCTGCACCTGGCCGTGCGGATTGTGGCAGCTGTTGCAGCCGAGAGCGCTGGCGGGATAGCCGCCGCCAGGCGCCACCGTGTTGGTGCCGTCCGCAGTCAGGCTGAAGTCGATGGCGACTACGTTGTGACCCATGTTGTCGGGGTCGGACGTCACCGGTGTGCCGCGTACCACGTTCGTGTAGGGCGTGGTCAACCAGAAGAAATCGCCGCCCGGTGAGAACTTGCTGCCGTTGTTGCTGAGCACGGCGTAGCTTCTGGACGGGTTGCCGTGGCAGTTCAGACAAGTCGAGCTCGCGTCTGTGCCCTTCAGCAGGGTGTTGTTGGGCGTGCCCGAAACCGGGTTATCCGGCGAGTTGTGCATGCTGTGGCACCCGTCGCAGTGTGCGACGCCGCCCTCGTGGAAGGCGAGTGCCGTGTTGGCAAAACCGAGAGTCAGAAGCCCGGCCAGCACAGCAACGCCCTGCACGAGCGTGTGACTATTGATCCTCATTTTCCAGATCCTCCAAGTGATTGGAATCCTCATCTGCAATGAACTCGAGCCGAGCAGATACCCGCTTTTCTTCGACGGTCTGTTCGGTTTCTTGTGACACCGGTGACGGTGTCGTGATCCCGCTTGCGGGATCGCTGCTCTGTGATGAACGTGACGTTTCGTAGGTTATTCCGAAGACACTCACTCCTCTGTTTGCGGCTTGGCCGACGTAGACGTTTCCGCTGGTGTCGATGACCAGATCATCTGGCACGATCAAGTTGGAGGGCTGATCGCCGCGGTAACCGAATTCGGTCTGGAATTCGAGCTCGGAGCTGAAGACCAGAACCACGGAGCGCAGTCGGTCCGTGACGTACACGTATCCCATCGCATCCGTGGCGATGCCCGCGGCGACGCCGAACTTGCCCGTTCCGCTCCCGCTTCGACCGAACTGTGTCAACGTGCCGTCAGCGGACAGGCGATACGCGACGAAGAGAGTCGGAACGGTGAAGAACAGGTTGCGGTTTGCGTCGACAGCAAGACCGCCGAGGTCGGCGTTCTGGAGCTTCTTCTTCTGGCGATCGATGTTCTGCAGCTGATCCGGGCCCGCATCGTCGAGCGCGAGGCTGGGACGCAGCGCGGCTTTGAGGTCGTATCCGCGCCGGAAATATCCGGCTTCATCGAGCTCGAGGACGCGCATGGCGTTCGAATCGACCAGATAGAGGGATCCGTTCTGATACAGCAACTGGTCTGCGAGGAATTGTTTGTAGGCAGCCGGGACGTTCTTGAGCTCGAGCTCAGCGAGGTACTCGCCGCGGTAGTTGAGGAGATGGACCGCGGTGGTCTGATAGCCCGAGGTCAAGAGGAAGATGCTTCCGTCCTGGCCGACCGCGATGTCCGCGGCACTGGCATAGGCATCTCCGAAGACGAAGATTTCCATGCCGTGCTCGTCGAAGACGCGAATGTCGTTGTGTCGTTCGTCGAGCGCATAGACTTCGTTGCGCTCGGGATCGACGGCGAGCTTCGCCCAGTGCGAAGGCACGGG
>JAOUDR010000502.1 GCA_029859185.1 Gemmatimonadota bacterium | reverse complement strand
GAAGAAGACGCCCAGTCCGGCAAGTTCTCCGACGCCATCGGCGAACTCCAGGTACGCCGGCCGGACGCGGCCGTGGACGACCGTGAGGGCCAGGCCGGCACTGAAGGCGGCGATGAACACGTTCCCGCCAACGGCGTGACCCGCCCACCAGGCCAGGAGCGCCATCGTCGGGGCGATGACCCAGCGCGTCGCCGGTGCGATCAGGGAGCGTCGCTCCGCGAGACGCAGGGCGATCGCGCCACCGCCCCCCACGAACGCTCCGACGAGCACGCCGAGCCCCACCTCGCTCACGGCCTCGCTGATCCAGCCGGTCGTTCCCTCCCCGCCCCCGGCCGTCACGTACGCCACCGCGACAAGGACCAGGGGCGTGACCAGGCCGTCGTTCAGGCCGGATTCGACGTTGAGAGCCTGACGGATCCGCACGGGCACGCGGGTGCTGTTGACGACGACCGACCCGAGGGCCGCATCCGTCGGCGCGACCAGGGCGGCGATGATGAACGCGTGCGCCAGGTCGATCTCGGGGAACAGCATGGCCGCGACCACCCAGCCAGCGACGATCGTCAGCGGCAGCCCGATGAGCAGCAGCCGGACGGGCAGCATCGCCGCGCGACGGAGCGCCACGACATCACTGCGGGAGGCGTCCACGAAGAGCGCCAGGACCAGGGCCAGCTCCCCTGCCAACTGCAGGGTCTCGACCTCGGTCAGTTCCCGGGCGTCACCTGCCCGAAGAGCCGCGAATGCCAGTCCGGTGACCACGACGAGGATGTGCGGCGTGACGCTGATCCGCTCGAACCAGCGCGACAGGAGCGCATACCCGAAGAGCACGGCGAGGAAGACCGCGATCCCGGGCATGCCGGTCACTCTACTGGACCGCGAGCGCAGCGGCGCGACGGAGCCGACCGACGACAGGGCCGCCGGCGGGCGCGGCACGGGTGGCAATTTCGGGGACATCGCGCTCATCAGCGACCGTCCGCGTACCGCGACCGTGACCGCGGCAACCGAGGTCCGCTGCCTCGTCATGCCGCTGGCCGACTTCCGGGCCTTCGTGCGGAGCGACAGCGACATCGCCTGGAAGCTGCTGGAGCACGTCGATCTGCTGCTCATCCGCGATCGAGGCTGACGCGCCGCGGGCGCGGAGGCTCCCCTGCCGCTGAGACGGGGGCATCCGGACCCTGCCGGCGATGGCGACTCCTCGCCGCCGTCGGTATACTTCGCCCCGCGCCGACATAGCTCAGTGGTAGAGCAGCTGTTTCGTAAACAGCAGGTCCTCGGTTCAAATCCGAGTGTCGGCTCCAGCGATCCGAACGTGAAGCCCAGCCCCAGGGGCTGGGCTTCGTGCTTCCTGCTGTGAGCGGCTGCGGCCAGGTGACGGTGCGGCCTGGTGGCGCCGCGCGCTGGGCGCCACTCGACCGGGCGAGGACGGGCTACGCGGGCGGGGCGCCGACCCCGAGCTGCTCCATCATCTTCCCCATGTCCATCACCCCCCAGTGGGCGACGGCCTTGCCATCGCGGAACTGGATGATGTCGATCACGGGCACATCGAAGCTGTTGCCGGTGCCGGGAATGCCCATGAAGTCGCCCCGATGGGTGCCGGAGAAGCGCACCCGCGCGACCACCTTGTCGCCGTCCTCCAGCAGCTCCTCCACCGTCACCCGAAAGTCGGGGAAGGCAGCCAGCGTCATCGCGCCCATCGCCTTGGGAGCCTCCCTGCCCGACGGCATCCCGGGCGGCAGCTCCTCGTACTCGACGAAGTCGTCGGCGAGAAGCTCGTCGGCCGCGGCGAGGTTGCGGCCGGTGATGATCTCCTCGTAGATCCGCCGCATCGTGGCCTTGTTGTCGGACACTGGGACGCCTCCTTTGACAGGGCGGTCCGTGGTCGGGCCGCTCGGGTGCCGGCAACGCTAGCCGGTCGATCGCCGCTTGGCCATGGGCTGGCTCGCATCATGGTCACGCCCAAGGCGACGACGACGGTGTCGGCGTCGCAACAGCCATCCGTCGGAAGAAATGGACGCCGGGTCACTTGTCCACCGACTTGACAAAGTCCCGGAGCCGGCGCACCATTCAACTTTGTCAAGGCTCTTGCCAAAGCCGTTCCCGACGGCGAGGCGAGGCGTGGCCGCGGTTGGAGGAGTGCCCGGTGGGATGAGCGCCCGCGCGACGATGCTGCCCGAGAAGGCAACGCACCGGCAGACGCGAACGTTCAATCAGCAGCTGGTGCTGCGCGCTCTCCACGATCACAGTCCGCTCTCGCGTGCCGACCTGGCGCGGCTCACCGGCCTGACGCGTACCTCGGTCGGCGACCTCGTCCGCACGCTCATCGACAGTGGCCTGCTTGAAGAGATTGGTCGTGGGCGATCGAGCGGGGGCAAGTCGCCCATTCTGCTGCGCGTTGCCCCCGACGGCCGTCACGTGATCGGGCTCGACCTCGGCGGGGTGCAGTTCGGGGCTGGTGTCGTCAACCTACATGGCGAGGTCCTCCGCTCCATCCGCCAACCCCTCGAAGGACGAGACGGCAATGCCGCTGTTGAGCTCGTCCTTCAACTTGTCGAAATCCTGCTCGCCGACGTCCGGCCTCCCCTCCTCGGCATCGGCGTCGGCGTCCCGGGCGTCATCGACACGAGCACGGGGACCGTCCGCTGGTCAGTCAGCCTGGACTGGGCCGATCTCCGCCTGGGTCCCCTTCTCGAGCAGCGCTTCGGCGTGCCGGTCGTGGTCGCCAACGACAGCCACGCTGCCGCCCTTGCCGAGCTGACCTTCTTTCGCCGGCCACGGCCCAACAACCTGATCGTCATCAAGGTCGCTCGCGGAGTCGGCGCCGGGATCATCCTTAACGGCGAGCTGTTCCAGGGCGATGGTCATGGCGCAGGCGAGCTCGGCCACATCTCGGTGGGCAGCGCAACCGCGCCCTGCCGGTGCGGGGGGAAGGGCTGCCTCGAGACGTTGGCGAGCATGAGCGCGCTGGTCGACGCCGCTGGCCCCATCGAGCCGTCGGTCATCG
>JAOUDR010000501.1 GCA_029859185.1 Gemmatimonadota bacterium | reverse complement strand
CCTGGACCGCAACTGCTGCCTCCAGCGTCTGACGTCCGGGCGGTTCGCGGACAACTTGAGCCCCACCTTCAGCCCCGACGGGCGGCGGATTGCGTTCGTGTCCACCAGGGCGGGGTTGCCGCAGATCTACGTCATGTCGGCGGATGGGACCGGTCAGGAGTTGTTCGCGCCGTTCGACTACGGCGTTACCGGGAGTTCGAACGCGCCCGAGTGGTCGCCGGACGGCCTGAGCCTGGCGTTTCACCGCGACGTCGGGGGGAGTCCGCAGATCTTCCTGATGGACGTGCAGCGGCGGGTGGTGCGCCAGCTCACGAGCGCGGGGCGCAATGAGGATCCCACGTGGGCGCCGGACGGTCGGCACCTGGCGTTCGTGTCGAACCGGACGGGGAACCGGCAGATTTGGGTCATCGATCTCGAAACCGGGCGTGTCCGCCAGGTGACACGGGTGGGGGAGGCGCGCTTGCCTGCATGGTCCGGTCGGATGTATTAGATTTGAACGTTCTGGACCAGTGCTTTGTCTAGCTGTGCAACTGCGTACTTTCCAACCCTGGGGTGAAGCAATGAGACTCTCGATTCCGTTGACGCTGACGCTCGGCGCGTTCGTACTCGCCGCGGCGGCCGCCTGCGGTGGTCAGCCGGCGCCGCCGCCGACGCCGACCGTCGACTCCGCCGCGATCCGTGACTCGATCGCCCGCGCCGAAGCCGCGCGCCGCGCCCGCGAAGACAGCATTGCCCGAGCGCGCGCCGAAGCCGAGCGCATGGCCATGGAGCGGCGCCGGGCGGACTCCCTTGCCGCAATCACGCGGGAGACGGAGCGGGTGCGCGGGATGGTGATGGAGATGATCAACTTCGACTTCGACAAGTCGAACATCCGGCCGGGCGACGCCGCTACACTCGATCGCAAGATCGCAATCATGCAGGCCAACGCCGGCCTGAGCATCACCATCACGGGCCACGCCGATGAGCGCGGCTCCGACGAGTACAACCTGGCGCTGGGGAATCGGCGCGCCTTGGCCGCCAAGGAGTACATGGTGAACCGGGGTATCGCAGCGAACCGCGTGACGACGGCCTCGCGTGGCGAGGAGCAGCCCCTCGACTCGATGAGCACCGAGGAAGCGTGGGCCAAGAATCGGCGTGACGAGTTCGCGGTCGCCGCGGGTGGCCAGCAGCTGAAGGCCCCCGCCGGAATGTGAGGCAGGCAGCACTCGCGCTCGGCGCGGCGGTCGTCGTCCTGAGTGGATGTGCACTCAAGGGCGATGTCCGCCGCGTGGAGCGGCAGTTGGTAGCCATGCAGGAAGAGGCAGCCCGGGTGGATTCCGCCCGGGCTGTCGAGTTGGCGCGTCTGGCGGATCTGCTCGACGCCGTGGGCGACTCGCTGGATGTCCACCAGCGGTCGCTCATCGTGTTCCGGGGGGAGCTGCGGTCGGACCTCACCGACATCCAGCGCCAGCTGGTGATGATCCAGGAGCTGACGGGGCAGAGTCAGCAGCGCCTGTCCGAACTGCGCACGCAGTTGGAGCAGCGCCCGTCCGTGCCGCTGGGGGTTGCCGTGCCTGGCGGCGCCGCACCGGCCGACGCGGCGGCGCCGGAGGGACTCCCCGGTGCCAATCAGTTGTTCGAACTCGGTCTGCAACAGTTGCGGCGCGGGAGCCCGCAGGCCGCGCGGATGGCGTTCCAGCAGCTCGTTACGAGCTATCCGGACCACGAGCGGGTGCCCGACGCCCTGTATTTCATCGGGGAGTCGTGGGGCTCGGGCAGCCCGGATTCCGCAGCCGCGGCCTATGAACTGGTGGCGCGGAACCACGCCACGTCGCTCCGTGCTCCGGGGGCGCTCTACAAGCTCGGGTTGATCGCTGAGCGACGGGGGGACCGTGACGCCGCGCGCGTGTATTACCAGCGGGTGCTGGCCGACTATCCGCGCTCGGAAGAGGCGGCGCTGGCCCGCGAGAAGCTGAACCCCTCACCCTGATCTCCGGCCACCCGGCCGGGAGTCCGATGCCTGAGGAACGCGCGCGGGGCGAAATGCCCTTCCTGGATCACCTGGAAGAGCTGCGGTGGCGCATCCTGTGGAGCCTCGCCGCGCTCGTCGCGGGTACCGTCATCGGCTTCCTGTTGGTCCAGCACGTCGACGTGCTGGCGTTGCTCAAGCGCCCCATCGCCCCGTTCCTGCCGGACGGTCGCCTCTTCATCACGCGTCCCACGGATGCCTTTCTCATCACGCTCAAGCTCGCCGCCATGGTGGGCGTGGTGCTCGCGGCTCCGGTCGTCGGATGGCAGGTGTGGGCGTTTCTCTCGCCAGCGCTGTACGAGCGCGAGCGCCGCTTCGTCGTTCCCGCAATGGGAGCCGGCCTGGTGTTGTTCGTGACCGGGGTCTTGATCGCGTACCTCTGGGTGCTGCCGGCGGCCCTGCGCATCCTCTTCAGCTTCCAGCGGGAGGATCTCGAAACGATCATCACGGCGGACGCCTACTTCGGGTTCGCGGCGCAGATCATCCTGGCGTTCGGGGTGATGTTCGAGCTGCCCCTGGTGATCGTGCTGCTGGCGGCCTTCGGGATCGTCAACCCCGCATTCTTCGCGAAGAACCGGCCCGTGGCGTTGGTCGTGGCCGCCGTCGTCGCGGCGTTTCTCACCCCCCCCGACGTCGTCTCGATGATGATGCTCCTGGCGCCGCTGATGCTGCTGTACGAGGGCGGCATCCTCGTGGGGCGCCTGTTGTGGCGGTCGCGGCGCAAGCACACCATCGGCGCAGCCCTGCTCCTGGCGGCGTTGGCCGGTGGCTGGCCGAGCGCCGCGCACGCCCAGGACCCGGTGCGGCGGCTGCCTCCGGACTCCGCCCGCATCCTCGCAAAGGACAGTCTGGCACGGGCCGGACCGCAACGCGGCCAGGCGATCGATACCGCCACCGCGCGCAAGCTTGGCCTCCCCACGGCGCCTTCCAGGTCGTTCCCAGAACCCGATTCCGTCCTTCGCAGCCTGCTCCAACTCACCGGGTACCGGATCGT
>JAOUDR010000500.1 GCA_029859185.1 Gemmatimonadota bacterium | reverse complement strand
GTTTCGCGAGGGCGATCGTTTGCTCCGGCGACCCAGGCACGCCGCCGCCGTCCAAGCTCGGTGGGACGGAGGCCCCCTGGGTGCTCACGCCGCCGTCCGGTGGACCGGCAGTCGCGCCGACGCCGACTTCGCGTCCTTCCCGGCAACTCGCGTGGACCTTCCCGCGTACACCGTGGTGGATGTCGGTCTCACCGTCCGCCCGCTCGGGACGTTCGCCCCGATACGGTCGTCGACCATCGAGATCCAGGTGCGAAACCTGTTCGATGCGACGTACCAGCTTGCCTACGGGTTCCCAACACCGGGCCGAACGGTGCTGGTGGGGTTGAGGATTAGGGCGGGGGAGTAGAGGGCAAGGGCGGTCATAGGCGGTCATGGGCGGTCATAGGCGGTCATGGGCGGTCATAGGCGGTCATAGGCGGTCACAGGCGGTAGTAGGCCCCTCGCGCCCTCACGCGCCCTCACGTGCCCGTCGCGCCCTCACGTGCCCGTCGCGCCCTCACGCGCCCCTCCCGCCCGTCGCGCCCCTCGCGCCCACTATCTTCCCCATCATGCTCGTCGCCACGCCGGCCATCATCCTCCAGGCCTTCCCGTATGGGGACACGTCCAGGATTCTGCGGCTCGCGACCCGAGATCTTGGCGTGCAGAGCGTGATCGCAAAGGGTGCCATGCGGCCGCGTTCACGCTTCGGTGGAAGACTGCAGGTCCTGTCGGAAGGCGTTGCGCAGTTCCACCACCGTGCCAACCGCGATCTGCACACGCTGACTGATTTCGACCTGACCGACCAGCACGCCCCCCTCGCCGGTGACCTCCGGCGGTTCGCGGCGGCCGCGGCGCTGGCGGAACTGGTATTGCGAACCGCCCATGAGGAGCCCCAACCCCGCGTATTCTCCACGTTGGTCGAGACGCTCCGAGCCTTGATCGCCGCCCCACCGGAGCGGGTGGCGCTCGTCGCGCTCGCGGGACTCTGGCACACGGTGATCGTCCTCGGCTTCGCGCCGGTCGTCGAACACTGTGTCCGGTGTGAGCGCCCGCTTGGTGCCCAGGCGTGGTTCGCGCTCGTGGAAGGTGGCCTGCTGTGTCCCTCCTGCGGTCGGGGGACCGGATCGGGTGCGCTCGGGCCGGATGACCAAGCCGCCCTCCGGGCGTTCCTCGAGGGGACGGACGCCGATGTCGATCTGCCCGACCCGCATGTCGCCGCGCACCGCCGTCTCCTCGTGCGGTTCGTGCGGCGTCACCTGACCGACGAGGCAACCCTGCCCGCGCTGGCGTTTTGGGAAGGGATCGGATGACGCGTCACGTCGTGATCGGGACGGCCGGGCATGTGGATCACGGCAAGACGGCGCTCGTCCGCGCGCTCACCGGCGTGGAGACGGATCGTCTGCAGGAGGAGCAGCGCCGCGGCATCACCATCGAGCTTGGGTTTGCCCCGTGCAACCTCGATGGCGTCGAGGCCGGGATCGTCGATGTCCCCGGCCACGAGGACTTCGTGCGCACGATGGTGGCCGGCGCCACGGGGATCGACGTCGCGCTGCTCGTCGTGGCGGCCGATGAGAGTGTCATGCCCCAAACGATCGAACATGTGGCGATCCTCGACTTCCTTGGGGTGCCGGTTGGCGTCGTGGCGGTAACGAAGGCGGATCTGGTCGAGCCGGGATGGCTCGACCTCGTTCGCAGCGACGTGCAAGAACGACTGGCTGATGCACACGTGTCGTGGACCGACGTGATCGCCGTCTCGAGCGTGACGGGGAGTGGTATCCCCGAGCTGCGGACGGCCTTGGCCCGTGCCGCGGCGCGGGCGCGGGTTCGACGGGAGGACGATCTCTTCCGCCTGCCGGTGGACCGCGTGTTCAGCGTGGCGGGGGCAGGCACCGTGGTCACGGGGACGGTGTCGAGCGGGACCGTTGGCGTGGGTGGGGAGGTGACCGTCTTTCCCGGTGGGCGCCGCGCGCGGGTACGGGGAATCCAGACACACGGCAGCCAGCGAGAGGTGGCGCAGCCGGGTCGGCGGACAGCCCTCGCCCTCACCGGGGTCGAGCGCGAGGCCGCGGCACGGGGCTCGACGGTGGTGCGCGGCGCCGAGTGGAGGGAGACGGAGACGATCGATGCGGCGCTCACCCTCCTTCCTACGTCGCCGCCCGTGGGGCAGCGGTCTCGCGTCCGCGTTCACGTCGGAACCGGCGAAGTGCTCGCGCGGGTGACGCCGGCAGGCGATGTCATCCCTCCCGGGGGGACCGGCACGGTCCGGTTCCGACTCGAGGCACCGGTCGTGGTGCGCTGGGGCGATCGACTCGTGATCCGCGCGTACTCACCCTCGACGACGATCGGCGGCGCGGTCGTGGCCGATCCGTGGCCGGCGCCCCGTCCGCGCCGCCCCCGCGAGGCTGGCCCACTGCTTCAGCCGCCCGGCCCGCGGTTGGCTGCGGCATGCTCGCGGGCCGGGCGGCATGGACTCCCGATCGGAGATCTTCCGGTACGGCTGGGATTCGCGCCGAACGACGTGGGCGGCATCGTGCACGACGCGGCAGCCGAGACGGTGCCGGTGGGGAAACGCCTGTTCACCCGCGGGGTGATCGACGAGGCCACCGCAGCAGTGCGCGAGGCGCTGAGCCAGCACCACCGCCGCCACCGACTCGAGCCGGGAATGCCCATGGAACAGCTGCGACAGATCCAGCCGGATGCCGAGTTGGTGGAGGCGGGCCTCGGCATGTTGGTCGCCGCGGGCACCGCCGCCGTGGAAGGCAACCGCGCACGTCTTGCCGAGCATAAGCCGGTGCCGGAAGCCGCCGATGCCGCGGCCATCGAGCCCGTGCGGAACGCCGTCCGGGGTGCGGGGTTTGAGGGAGTAACGCTCGATGACCTGGGTTCGGGCACGGGCGACCTCCCGATGCGGGCGGTCGTCGACTTTCTGGAGCGTGAGAGCGCGATCGTCCGCGTGGGCCGCGACAGATATCTCGATGCGGGCATCATTCAAGAGATAGTGCGACACGCGCGTGAGGCGTTGGGAGC
>JAOUDR010000032.1 GCA_029859185.1 Gemmatimonadota bacterium | reverse complement strand
GGATGGAGATGCTGCGCGTGCTCGATGCGCCAGCGGAGGTCCGACTTATCGGGGTGGGCCTGAAACGCGCGCTCGTAGACATCCAGCACCTCGCGGTTGGCCCGGTCACCGATGGCGTGCACACAGAGCTGGAAATCGTGCTCCATCGCGATCCGCGCCGTCTCGTCGAGCGCACTCATGGGACTGGTGTTCAACCCGCTGCTGGTGGGCAGGTCCGCATAGGGTTCGAGGAGCCACGCCCCGTGCGGGCCCAGCGCCCCGTCGATCGAACGCTTGATGGCGCGGACGGTGAGCCGGTTGCCGCCGTAGCCGATCATGCGGTAGTCTGCCAGCCGCGCGGCGAGCGCCTCGTTTGAGGTGCGCACCATGACCCACAGGCGGAGGCCCATGGCCCCCTCATCCACCATCTGCTTGTAGAGGTCGATGGTCTCGAATGAAGAGCCGGCATCCTGGAAACTGGTGATGCCTTTCGCGAGGCTCTCTTCGATCGCCAACTCAGCCTGGCGCCGTGGGTCGGGCGGGGTCGCGTTTGCCGCCGCCCGGCCGAGCAGGCCCTGCGCGGTCTCCCGGAACGCCCCGATGGGTTCGCCCTGCGCGTCGCGCACGATCTGACCGCCCGGTGGATCGCGCGTCTCGCGGGTGATCCCGGCCATCTCCATCGCCTTCGCGTTGGCGAACGACGCGTGACCACTCGCGTGCCGCAGGACGACCGGATTGTCCGGGGACACTGCGTCCAACGACTGATGCGTCGGGAGGCCCTCCACGTTGCCCGGGGGCGGGCGGTCCCACTTCTCCTGGTGCCAGCCGCGTCCCCGGATGAGGGCGCCGACCGGCGCATCGGAGACGGAGGCGGCTACCATGTCGACGATCTCAGCCCAGTTTGCCACGTGCATCAGGTTGAGCTGCATCTTGGCGTCCCCGACCCCCGAGAAGTGCCCGTGGCCCTCGATGAAGCCGGGGATGGCCAGTTGGCCGCTGAGATCGATGACCTTCGTGTCGCGGCCGACGTAGCGCGCAATGTCGCGATCGCTCCCGACCGCGAGGATCGTATCGCCGAGAATCGCGATCGCCTCGCCCTCCGGATTAGCGTCGTCCACCGTGACGACCTTGCCGTGCTGGAGCACCAGGTCGGCGGCAACCTCGGGCTCGGCCATACAACCGACGATCAAGCTGAGCGCGCCGACCGAAAGCGCACTCGTCAGCGTCTGATACAACCGGAACCTCATCGTTTCGCTCTCCTTCGGGAACCGTCCGGAGTCTAGCACGGCGCCCCCGCATGTGGGACTCCCTGGCCCGACCGTGCGGACGCCGGATCGCGGTCGCGCGATCCTCCAGCGGCGGAGGTGGCGATGGCACGGCGACCAATCCCGTTGCGCGCGATGGTGTAAGGGTCTAAGGTTGGTCAGTGCTGGTGAGTGAGCGCGCTGCTGTTGGCAACCAACGGGAGGACCCTCAGTCATGAGCGCCGACCTGGGACGCGACGAACAAGAGATCTACCGTGTGGCGGTCGAAGCGTCGCCGAGCCCGACGCTCGTGGCGGATGCCAATGGGATCATCGCCTTGGCCAATCGCGAAGCGGAGCGGCTGTTCGGGTGGGCGCCGGGCACGATGGCCGGACACCCCATCGAGGCGCTCCTGCCCGACGACATCCGTACCCCCCACATCGCGAACCGGGAGCGATTCGCGGCGGACCCGGTTGGTCGCCCGATGGGTCAGCAACGCGACCTGCGCGCCCAACGCAGAGACGGGACCGTGTTCCCGGTCGAGGTCGGGCTGAACCCGGTGACGACGTCCCGCGGCCGGTACGTCATCTGCGCGGTCGTGGATTTGACCGAACGCAAGCTCGCGGAGCAGCGCCTGGCGGAACAGGCGTCCATGCTGGAGCAAGCCAACCGGAAACTCACCGAGTTGGCGACCACCGACAGTCTCACCTCACTGTGGAACCGTCGAGCGTTCCTCGAGCAGTTGGACATTCGCCTGGAGCAGTCGGTACGCAGTGCCCGGCCGATGTCCGTCCTGATCCTCGATGTCGACCACTTCAAGCCTTACAACGATCAATATGGTCACCTCGCCGGTGACGAAGTCCTCCGGGCGGCCGCGCGGTTGCTGCGGCGGCGGGCCCGGCGGAGCGACTTCCTGGGTCGCATTGGCGGCGAGGAATTCGGCGTCATCCTGGATGAGGCCGATCGCGTCGGCGCAGTGAGAGTCGCCGAGCATCTCCGGCAGGCCGTCGAGGTTGCGCAGTGGCCGAGGCGGAGCATCACGGTGAGCATCGGCGCGGCGACCGTTCAGTTCCCGAACGCGGTCCCGCGCCCCGAGTCACCGCCCCGGTCCCAGTTGCTGTCCCTGGCCGATCAGGCGCTCTACTACTCCAAGGAACACGGCCGTAACCGCGTGACCCACGTCGCGGACGTGAGCGCACCGCACTAGCGCCCGCCCGCGGGCGCGCGTCGGGCCGTACGGGATGCTGCGATGGGCATACTCCTCTGGGTGTTGGGCACGCTGGCCCTTGGCTCCGGCGCCATCAAGCTGCGCGCCCGGACCAGGGCGCTGGCCGGCCGGTCACCGTTGGCGATGGCCGAGATCGTGGCCGGAGCCGGCATGGTTGCCGGTGCGGGCCTGGGCCTCGCGCGCGCGCGGCCACTGGCCTGGGTGAGCGTCGTCGCGGTGCTGGGCCTGGTGGTGGTTTCAGCCGTGTCCCACGCGCGGCACCTCACGCGTCTGGCGGCGGAACGGGAGCGATCGGCGGAAGCGCGCTTCCGCCGCTACGTCGAACAGCCCGGCGCTACTCGCTCTTCTTCACGTCCCGCACGACGATGATGGAGATGTTGTCGCTCCCGCCGTCGTCGAGGGCGTCCTGCAGCAGGTTCTCACACACCTGCTGCGCCGATGTCATCCCGCGGATGCGTTCCGCGATGCGCTCGTCGGAGACATGTTTCGTGAGCCCGTCGCTGCACAGGAGGCTCACGTTGGCCCAGTCCTGATCGAGGCGTGTCACCACGGGGGCCGTCTGCTGGCCGCCGATCGAGCTGGACAGCACGTTGGCCCACTTGGTGTTCATGGCCGTCGCGCTGGTGAGCACACCCTGGTCCACCAACTCCTGCGCCATGGTCTGGTCGCGGGAAATGCGCGTGAGCTTGTCGTCCCGGAAGGTGTAGAACCGGCTGTCCCCCACCTGGAGCAGGTAGGCGCGGGGCCAGACCGCGAGCCACAGGGTCATGGTGGTGGCCATCCCACGCCGGTCGCTGTCCGCCTCGGCCTCGGCCACCACGCTCGCGTGACATTTCCACGCGGCTTCCTGCAAGGCCTCCATGAATGGCTGGTCGTCGGTGGCGTCGAGGTCGTGGTACGCGCGCATCGTGAGCGCGACGTATTCCGTCACCCGCTCGAGGGCCAGGCGGCTCGCGGTCTCACCCTTCGTCCCGCCGCCCACGCCGTCCGCCACGACCGCGATGAAGGCCATGCGCTCGCCCGCCAACGGGAGGCGCTCCACATCGGGGAGGCTCGTGCGGTGGACTTGGATCTGCTTGCGGACCGAACAGATGAGGAAGTGATCCTGATTGGACTGCCGGATCTTCCCTTGATGGGTCAATCCGTACATGTCGACTTCGTCATCGTACGGCTTGCGCAGCGCGACCGCGTCCTGAGCCGCTTTGGTCGATGGCATGGAATCCTGCCGTTCTGGAGTCTCGCTCAACGTACGGGCCCCTGGAGAGGGTGGCTAGGGGTGGGCAGAGAGCAGACGACGGCAGGCGACGACGGCAGACAACGACGGCAGACGACGACGGCAGATATCAACGACGACTGGCGACGGCGGACGCCGCCGTGGGATGCGGGTGTCATCGTGACCACGGGGGCACCACTCCGTTCGTGCGCGCGTAGGCAATGGACTGTCCCACGTGCGCGTTCATGTGCGACAGCAGCTGGAACAGGACGGCCCAGCCCGGCTTCTGCCGGCCGTACAGGGTCACCGGTCCCGAAAGGTCGGCGTCGGTCAGGTCACGCGCGGCGCGCTGGACGTGCTCGATGGAGGCGCGGAGGGCGGCCACGATGGTGGCCTTGTCGGTGACGGACTCGAAGTTCTGCCAGTCTACGCCGTCCGGCGCCGGAATGCCCAGCGACCCGTCGAGGTAGAGGTAGTTGTAGCGCGCGATGTGCATGTACACCTGCGCCATCGGCATCACGCCTTCGCCCGGACTCCAGGTGTACAGGCTCTCCGGCATCGCCGCCGAGAGCTGTGTCATCTTCATGCTCGACCGGCCGAAATGCGTCAGGAACTCATCCCGGTAGTCGGTCGGGGCACTCTGGGCCTGGGCGGCCGTCGTCGAGACCGCCACCGCAAGGAGGGCGGCACGGAACACCCGCTCTGCACTCTGCAATCTGCCTGCTGCATTCATCTTCCCACCTTCGCCTTCATCTCTTCGAAGAAATTCTCGACCGCGACGAGCTCCCGCTCGGTCCCGTCGGTCGGTCCGGCCCGTGCGCGGATCATGGCGAACCGGCGCCCATCCGGCGCGACGTCCCACCCGTTCGTGGCGATGCCGATCAGGGGGAACAGCGTCCGCTGCTCTCCAGCGGCAAATGGGGATCCCGCGGCAACGGAAACGGCTACGACCCGGCTGGGGTTCTCCGCGATGTAGTAGAGCTCCCGACTGTTCGGCGCCCACCGCGGATCGACGCCGCCGTCCGCAGACACCTGCCACCGGGCGGATGACGCGTCGGGAAACGGCCGGACATAGACCTCACGGCGTCCCGATTCCCGAGATGTGTACGCCAGCCACCGACCGTCCGGGGAGAGCGAGCTTTCGCCTTCGCCATATCCGCGTGGCACGAGCAGACGCGGGATCGTGTCCTGCCCGATGCGGATCGCGTAGATGCCGGGGTCGGGGACACGGGGATCCGTACTGTAGATCAGCCACTGACCGTCGCGCGAGTACTGAGCGTCCTCGACGTCCACATCCAGCAGCGCTGTCGGTTCGTTGCTCCCGTCGGCACGCTTGGCGTACGCGCGGATGCCCTGGCCTCCGCGGTCCGACAGGAAGAGGACCGATCGGCCGTCGGCGGACCAGGAGGGGTTGCCGCTGTAGCGGCCATCGAACGTGAGTCGGCTGAACGGTCCGCGATCGAGCTGCTTGACCCAGACTTCCGAGGTCGGTGGCACCCCGGCCTGGACGGCCATCATGGACCCGTCCCGCGAGAACGACGGATTGAGAAAGAGCCCGCGCCAGGCGGTGTCCACGACGGTCACGGCCCCGTCACGATCGATCCAGACGACCTGCAGGGACGCGGTCGCCTCGGTACCCCCGGCGACGTACACCAGGCGTCCAGTTCGGGACACCGCGAGGTCGGCCGTGCCAAGGCCGTCCACGCGCACGCCATCCAACAGCGGGATGGCGGGACCGGTGAGCTCCAGTCGTTGCTCATCGAATGGCGCCGCCACGAGCTTCCCGTCTGCCTGGACCACGAGGATGTGCCCGGTCGGTGACCAGCGCGCCTGGACACCCCGGAGCAGCACCCGATGGCTACCGGTCGCCAGATCGACGACGCCGATCTCCTCATCCTCCGAGACGTACAGGCGGTCACGCGAAATGGTGAAGAGGACCCCGCGGCCCCCCGGGAGTGCCTCGGGGAACGAGTGGCCAACCTCGGCCCGCGACGTATCGAAGGTCGTGACGACCTCGAGATTGCCGCCCGAGGCCGGTATCCGCACCAGGCCAGTAAACGACCCACTCTCGAGGCCGATATTGCCACCCGAGAGGTAGATATGGCCGTCGGTGCCCCAGGTCCCGCTACCGCGGACGATCCCGGAGTCGACGAGGGTGACGGTCGGCTCGCCGCCGAGCGACGCGACCCGCAACGCGCGACTGAGCGTGACGAAGCCGACGTGCGTCCCATCTGGTGAGAAGAACGGCTGGTGCGCCTCCTGGCCGCCCGGCAGCGCGGTGGATTCGAGCTGACTGCGGCGTTGGACCCAGAGTCCGAACTCCTCCTGACCGGCGACGTACCCGGCCCACACCAGGACGTCACCGTCCGGTGCCAAGGCGAAGTTGGTGCCGTAGTCCTGGGCCTGGTCAAGGGAACGACTGTGCATCCGGTAGCGGATCACCGGCCCCGGCGCGCCGTCTCCGCTCCGTAGCCAGCCCCAGGCGGCCAAGGCGGCAGCCGCGATCGCGATGGCGGCGAGGGCAAGAACGGCGGGCCGGCGGGCCGGCGGGCTGGTGGGCCGTAGGCTGGCGGACGACGCTGTTCCCGCGGTCGTGAACGCCGGGTTCCCCAACGCCTCAGCGAATTTGGCTGCAGACGGGAAGCGGTCGGCCGGTGTCTTGTCGAGCGCCCTGCGCACGGCCGCCTCCACGTGGGGTGGCACGCTCGGCCGGTGCTGGATGATCGACTCGGGCTCACTCGAGAGAATCCGCGCGATGATCGCCTGCACCGTGGTACCGTGGTGCGGGGGCTCTCCGGTCAGCATCTCGTAGACCATCGCGCCCAGCGAGTACACGTCACTCCGGGCGTCGAGCTCGCGGTCGCCGGTGGCTTGCTCGGGCGACATGTAGTGCGGTGTGCCGAGGGACAGGCCCGTCTCGGTGAGCCGGGTGCCGCCCGCATGGCTCACCGCCAGCGCGATCCCGAAATCCGCCACCAGCGGCTGGCCCCGCTGCAGCAGGATGTTCTCGGGCTTGATGTCCCGGTGCACGATGCCCTGCTCGTGGGCGTACTGCAGGGCGCCCGCGACGGCCTTGGCGAGTGCCAGCGTTTCTTCGACGCCGAGCTGCTTCTCGCGGTCCATCTTCTGCCGCAGCGACTCGCCTTCGACGTGCGGCATGACGTAGTACAGGAATGAGTCGGTCTCGCCCGAGTCGTACAGCGGGAGGATGTTGGGGTGCTGCAGGTTGGCGGTGACCTTGATCTCGTTGAGGAACCGTTCACCGCCGATGATGGCCGCCAGCTCGGGCTTCAGCACCTTGACCGCGACTTTGCGGTCGTGCTTCAGATCGTGAGCCAGATAGACGGTGGCCATGCCGCCTTCGCCCAAATGGCGCTCGAGGCGGTAGCGGTCGGCCAGGGCGGTAGAGAGACGCTCGGTAATCGTGGTCATGAGGTTCCCGTTCAGCATGCAACGAGCAGCGTGCAGCGGACCTGCCCGCCCAGCTCCGTTCCGCTGCGGGCTGTCCGCCAACTACTGCGCATGGTTGTTCGTCGTCCCCCCGGGGCGGGGATCCCGAAGGCCGGGGATCAGTGAAGATGTTCCGTGAACTCGGAGCCGTCTAGGGGCTCCGCTTTGGCGGCTCGTAATCGGTACGCGCGCCGGCGGTGGCCTCCCGAGCCAGGCCGACCAGGTCCCAGTAGGGTGGTGGGTAGCCCTGCGCGGTGGCCGCCTTGGCGACCGACGCCCGCACCCGCTCGGCCAGCACTCGCTGCGTAGTCACGAAGGTCTCGTGACGCAGCGCCGAGGGCGCGGACATCCCCTCGGGGATCGGTCCGTGCCCGCCGAGTTGCTCGCGCGCCCAGCTGTAGGCCTTGGCCAGCCGCGCCGCGGGGAGCGTGTACCAGGAGTATGTGAGATCCTCGCCCGCGTCGGCGCCGTCCAGCATCACGTCCAGCACGGCGTTGTCGATGTGGTCCTGCATCAGCGCCGTCGGGTCACGCCATTCGGCCACGACCACGAGCTGCGGGTCGTACTCGAGGTCCGAGGGTTCCTGCGTTGCGAAATGTCGCACGCCAAGCGACGACAGCCAGCGTCGCAGTCCCGGGCGCGAGATCGTCGAGAGGCCCATCCACAGCGTGACGCCGAGGTCGCGATACACCGATGAGGCGACCTCGGAGCAGAACAGCCGAGATGGGTCGTCGTAGTCCATCGCGAAGTCGTACGGGATGTGTCCGGCCCGCGCGCGTTCGAGGGCCAGGGACGCGGCGCGGTGCGGCAACAGCGGGTCGGCCACCAGCTGGGGCAGATCGGCCCGCGGGCGCAGCACCATCAGGCGGAGCTTCTTGTCCGCCAGGTACTCCTCGGCCGTCGCGACCGCGACACCGATCTCGATGTGCGCCTCGATCACGGAGGCGGCGTGGGTGACCGAGTCCACGTGCACGAGCCCCACGTGGGAGAAGTTGCCGGGGTAGTCGTTGCCCCGAGCGATGAGGGCCGAGGTCGGATAGCCACCGCGGGAGACCAGCATGTCCCCCGACCGGATGGTGACGCCATGGACGACGGCGGCCGGCGTCGCGGACGGCTCGTCGCGGCCGGGCAAGAGGGCGAGAGCGCTGTCGGGGTGGTGCAGCAGGACCTCCTCGACCGCCGCGCGGGTGCCGTAGAGCAGGCGGTAGAGGCGTTGGCGGCTTGGGATGTCATTCGGGTCCCACCGCCGTGACTGGTCCTTGAGCACCTGTCGAAGGCGCCCGGACAGGGTCACGTAGTCCCGGAGACGTGCGGGGCAGACAGCGACCGAGGGACCGAGCGCGAAGAACGAGCGCTCCAGCGTTTCGAGCAGTGGATCCGCCGGCGTGACGGCCCGCGGCGTCACGGAGTCCAGCACGGCGGCGACCGTGGTGAGGCCGCGTGACATCTCCGGCGCAACCGTCGCGCAGCCGGTCGCCCGCACCGCGGTGAACTCGCGCTCGAGCGAGTGCCAGAGGGAGTCCTGGTTCCAGGCGAACGGCTCGCCGCCTGGCGGTGCTGCCGGCACGGGAGGCGACGACCCCGGGACGGCGAGCAGGAGCAGGAGGCCACCGCTCAATCCGCCGATGGCCGCGGCCCGCTTCACCGGTCCCTCCCGGCCGGACGCACATTCGTTGGTACGCGGTCCGTGATCGCATCTCGCACGGCGCGCATGCGCTACCGCCCGCCCCGGCTCTCGGCGACGCGCTGGCGGAATTCGGTAATCCAGTTGGGCGACACGACGAGCTCGTAGTCGTCCCGGTCCGGCAGGATCGCGAGGACGCGTGTCCCATCCCGCGTCACGTCGTAGTTGGCCGAGAAATTGGCGCCCAGAAAGGTGGCGTCGGCGAGGAGCGTGTCTCGGGCGAGCAGCGTGAAGGTCGGCGTGAGCGAGACCCGCGCCGCGAGCACGGCGGAGCCCGAGCGATAATAGAGGCGACGGCCATCGCGGGACCATACGGGTTCGCTGCCGCCCGCGACCGAGATTTGCATGCGCGAGCTGGGCTCCGGGAACGACCTCACGAACACCTCGGTCCGTCCGGATTCGTCCGACACGACCGCCACCCACTTGCCGTCCGGCGAGAACCGGGGTTGCGTCTCCAGCGCCTTGGTCGTGAGATACGGATGGGCCACCCGTTCGGAGTCGAGCGCCACGCGGAAGATGTCCCACGATTCCCGCAGGGAGTTGACGAGGAGCGCCCGCCCGTCCGGGGACATCGTCGCCACCGGACTGAGCAACGGATTCGCGAAGAGTTGCTCGGCCGGAGCGCCGCCGGACGCGAGCTGGGACCACACGGTTCCGCGCGCCTCCTCACCGGTCGCCGCGAACACGATCCGTGACCCATCGGCGGTCCAGTCGGCGGAGGTGACCGTCCCCGCGGACGTGAGCCGCGAGAACGTCGAGAGGGTGAGGTCGTAGATCCAGAGGTCGCTCTGCCGATCCTGCGATACGACGACGGCAATCCGGCGTCCGTCGGGCGACAGCCGCGGGAAGGCCAAGATGCGCGCTACCGGCAGCACCGGCTCCGTCCGTCCGTCCGGCCGGACCCAGGCCAGCCTGCCGCTCGCCCCGCCTCGGGAGGTCACCAAGGCCCCGCCACGGGAGAGGAAGATCCCGGAGTTACCATTGTTTGCGCCAGCGACTTGGACGGGGTCGTGCACCGGGATGGGCCGGCCGCTGATGCTCTTGCGCCGGGCGTCCACCGGGACGGCCATCACCGCGCCGTCGGCCTGTACGAACACGAGCATGCCGTCGAGCACGGCCAGCGGACGGATGCCGGTGATGCCCAGCGGGACGACGCGTCCGTCGTCGAGGGATGTCATGGCGAGGCGTGCGGCCCCGAGGCTCCCGGACCAGATCGTGAAGACGATCGTCTTGCCGTCGGGCAGGGCAATGGGCCAGAGGTGATTGCGCTCGCCATTGGCCGTATCCGGCTCGGTCACCGCCACGGCCTCGCCGCCGGCCGCGCTGACGCGCGACAATCCGGCAAAGCGACCCTGCGTCCCGAGCACGATCTCGTCGCCGACCGTCCAGTCGGCCCCGTTCGCGCTGTTGGCGTCGGTGATCGTCACCGGCGCGCTGCCGTCGAGCCGGACCTTCCGCTCCTTGCCTCCCGCTTCGAAGGCGAGCCACGTGCCATCGGGCGAGAAATACGGTTGGTACCCGCCCGTCGTGCCGGGAATGGGGCGCGCCGCGAGCTGATCCGTCCGGAGCGCGTACAACATCGAGCCCGATGCCCCCTGCGAGACGCTGTACACGACCGTACCGCCGTCCGGCGAGATCGCCGCCGGCCACGGGTAGTTGTCGAAGGGTCTCGTGCTGTCCGTGGCGGCAACGACAAACCGGATCGGGGGAACGGGCGTCGGTACTCCCGGCCGTCGGGCGAACCCGAGGGCCGCAGCGATCGCCGCCACCGCGACGAGCGTGGGTCCCACCACGAACGGATCGCGCAGGCGGGCGGACCATCCGGCGGGCCGACGGGCGGGCGCGCCGGCGGGCGGAGCCGTGGTCACGGTAAACGCGGGGTTCGTCAGGGCGTCGGCGAACGCTTTCGCGGACTCGAATCGGTCGGCCGGCAGCTTCTCGAGCGCCTTGGCCACCGCCGCCGCGACGTGAACGGGCACGGTCTTCCGGAGCTGTGTCAGCGGTGTCGCTTCTTCGGTGACGATCTTCATGATGATCTGCTGTGCAGAGGCACCCACATGCGGCGGGTTTCCCGTCAGCATCTCGTACAGCATGCTCGCCAGCGAGTAGACGTCCGACCGCCCCGAAAGCTCCTTCTCGGCCGTCGCCTGCTCGGGACTCATGTAGTGCGGCGTGCCGAGGGACAGGCCCGTTTCCGTCATCCGGCCGCCAGCCGCTGCACTCACCGCCAGGGCAATCCCGAAATCCGCCACCATCGGCCGGCCGTCGTGCAGCAGGATGTTCTCCGGCTTGATGTCGCGATGGATCACCCCGTTGCGGTGCGCGTAGTCGAGCGCGTCAGCGATGTCGCATGTGATGCGCACCGCTTCGTCGATGCCGAACTGGGTTTCCCGATTCAGCTTGTCCCGCAAGGTCTCGCCGTCGATGAACGGCATGACGTAGAAAAGGAAGCCGTCGGCGGTCCCGGAATCGAAGAGGGGGAGAATGTGGGGGTGCTGCAGATTCGCGGTCGTCGTGATCTCCTGCACGAACCGCTCGGCGCCGAGGACGGCAGCGAGCTCGGGTCGGAGGATCTTGAGCGCGACCTTGCGTTTGTGCTTGAGATCCTCGGCGAGGTAGACGGTGGCCATGCCACCTTCGCCGAGGTGCCGCTCGAGGCGGTAGCGGTCGGCGAGGGCGGTGGAGAGACGCGCGGTGAGTTCGGTCATGATCCTGTGCCGAGCAGCGCACCTGCACGTGTCAGGAGCCCTCGCTGCACGGTGCGCGCTGTTCGCTGTAGGTCTTTGATGTCGTCCCCAGGGCTGGGGCGCCCGGGATTCGCGAAGCAGGAAGATGGCCTGGGGGCGCGGGATCGGCCAGAGTTGAACGTCAGTGGCGGCAGGACCCTCGAGCTGACGCCGCGATCGTATCGCAACGTGGCAGCCGACTCGCTTCGGTACAGCCTACTGGATGGTGATCAGTGGGCTCCGCCACTGGAAGCAATTGCCATGGAACGACTTACGGAGACCCTCGTCGGGGCCCGACAATGGTCCGGCAGTTGCGCATCCCTCGTCGTGGCAGGTCGGGTCTGACCACGACTGGGAGTCATCATGCTGACGGAGCGCACGTTCGGCGTCACCAGGATCGCTGACTGGGAGCACGAAGGCGTCATGTACTACGTTCACCTTGGCTGCGGACCGCGGACGGACGGCCACATGACCATCCTCGCGCTCGGGCCGGCGGCCCTCTACCGCTCGGTGGTGGTCGGTCCGGACGGGGCCGACGAAGCGCTACGCGTCATGCTCGCGGTGCTCGATCCGGCCGCCCGGTCGGGAACGGCGGAGTGCCTGCTCGCCATGGCTGACGCGCTCATTCACTGATCATGACCGTTCGCGCACCACAAGGAGACACGGACATGCACTGGAAACCACTCTGTT
>JAOUDR010000499.1 GCA_029859185.1 Gemmatimonadota bacterium | reverse complement strand
CGATGCGTACGGACTTGGCGTCCTGCCGTGCGCGCGGGCGCTCAGGGCGGTGGGGCCCTGGGGCTTTGGCGTGGCGACGCTCGACGAGGCCGCGGACTTGAGGGAGTGGGGATTCCACGAACCGATCCTGGTCTTCACGCCGGTGGCCCTCGCCGACCTCCCGCGCGTGCGGGACGTGGGCGTGCGGGCGGTGGTGGACCAGCCGGTGGTGGCCCAACGCTGGGATCGGCCGTTTCACCTCGAGATCGACACCGGGATGTCCCGCTGCGGGGTGCGCTGGGACGACAGTGATGCGCTTGCAGCCATGCGGTCACCGCACCTGGAGGGCGTCTTCACCCATCTGCACTCGGCCGATACGCAGCCGGTGAGCGTCACGGAGCAGTGGGAGCGGTTCTCGTCGGCGCGCGCGTTGCTGGGGGAGGGCCCCACGCTCGTTCACGTCGCCAACAGCGCCGGAACCTGGCGACTCCCCGAGCCACTCGACCTCGTGCGGCCTGGCATTTTCCTCTACGGCGGCGAGCTCGCGCCGGACCTGCCCGCGCCCGCGCCCGTCGTCTCGCTGCGGGCGCCGGTGGTGAGTCTCCGCCGGCTCCGGGCCGGCGATACGGTCAGCTACGGCGCGGACTGGATGGCCCCGCGCGACACGACGGTGGCGACGCTGGGGATCGGCTATGCCGATGGGATTCCGCGCGCCGCCCAGAATCGGGCGTACGTGATTCTCGCGGACCGGCGGATGCCGATCGTCGGGCGCGTCACCATGGACTTTGTCATGGTGGATGTCGGCCCGGACCACGCCGGGGTCGGCATCGGTGAGGTGGCGACCCTGATCGGCACGGACGGCGGGCACACCATCTCGCTCGACGAGTTTGCCGCGTGGGCGGGGACGATCTCCTACGAGGTCATCGCGCGGCTCGGTCCGCGCCTCGCCCGACGATACCGGACCGCATGATCGCGCCCGGTCAGGGCAGGGTGGCGCTCATCATCCTCGACGGCGTGGGCATCGGTGGCTGTCCGGATCAGTCGCGCTATGGGGATGTTGGGAGTGACACGCTTGGCAACGTCGCCCGCGCGGTGGGCGGATTCCGGCTGCCGGTGCTCGAGCGACTGGGGCTCGGGTGCTGTCGCCCACTGGAGGGAATGACGTGCGCCTCGCCGAGCGCGGCCCACGGCGTAGCCGTGCCACGATCGGCGGGCAAGGACAGCACGGCCGGCCACTGGGAGCTGTGTGGGATTGTCCTGGAACTGCCCTTTCCGACTTATCCCAACGGCTTCCCCAACGAGGTCATCGCCGAGTTCGCGCGCCGGACGGGACGGCCCGTGTTGGGGAATACCGTGGCGTCGGGGACGGCCATCATCGACCAACTCGGCGCGGCCCATCTTTCGGGTGGCGGGTGGATCGTGTATACGTCGGCGGACAGCGTCTTCCAGATCGCGGCACACGAAGAACACGTGCCGCTCCCGGAGCTGTACGAGGCATGCCGCACGGCCCGGCGCATGCTCACCGCCGAGCACGCCGTGTCACGGGTAATCGCCCGTCCGTTCGTCGGCGAGCCTGGAGCCTTTGTGCGCACCGCCAATCGCCGGGACTTTTCGCTTCCCCCGGTCGGCCCCACGCTGCTCGACCGGTTGGCCGAGGCGGGCATTCCCCGGCTCGGCGTCGGCAAGGTGGACGACCTGTTCGCGGGCCGGGGAATCACGAGCCGTCACACGGCCACCAATGCGGAGGCCTACGACGCGATTGCGCAGGGGCTCGGAACGCTCGAGCGCGGGCTCCTGTTCGCGAACGTGGTGGAGTTCGACCAGGCCTGGGGGCACCGGAACGATGTTGTGGGGTTCCATCAGGGGTTGCAGGAGCTCGATCGCCGGCTGCCGGCGTTGCTGACGCTGCTCCGACCCGGGGACCTGTTGGTGCTCACCGCCGATCACGGAAACGACCCGACGACCCCATCCACCGACCACTCACGCGAAGCCGTCCCACTGCTGGTCGCGGGACCCGGCGTGGCGGCCGTGCCCCTCGGCGTCCGGGACTTCGCTGACGTGGGAGCGACCATCGCCGATTACTTTTCGGTGCCGTCCGAGAGCGGCCGGTCGTTCCTCGGAGTGTTGGGATGACGGATGCCGTGGTGGCCGCGGCGCGCGCGGCCCTCGAGCACGCGTATGCGCCGTACAGCCGCTTCCGTGTCGGGGCGGCCCTCGAAGCTGACGACGGCCGCGTCTTCGTGGGGGCCAACGTCGAGAACGCGTCGTTCGGGCTGACGAACTGTGCGGAGCGTGTGGCGCTGGGCGCCGCGGTCGTTGCCGGGGCGCGGACGTTCCGCCGGCTCGTGGTAGCCACGGAGGGTCGTGCACCGTCGCCACCGTGCGGTGCCTGTCGCCAGGCACTCGCGGAGTTCGGCCTGGACATTATCGTCGAGGCGGTGAATGCCGCCGAGCGACGGCAGTGGCGCTTGGGGGATCTGCTGCCGGATCACTTCGGCCCGGCGGACTTGGGATCGTGATGGAGGCCATGGCAGTGCAATCGACGGGAATCCGAGTGGCATGCGCCGGCATGCTCATCGCGGCGGCGTTGGTGGGATGCCGGGAGGACCTGCTGGCGCCCGCGAACGGGACGTGCCCGGGGTACTGCCCGCCCGAGCAGTTGCAGGTCGTCGATTCGATCCTGCTCGATAACGTGGCGAGCGACAGCGCGTTCACCGGGTACGTGCAGCCGTATGCGGCTACCTCCCTTCAGGTGTACCGCGATTCTACGGCGGCAGCCGATGCCGGTAGCCGGGCCGTGGCCACCTTCCTGCCGTTCTCCGATTCGCTGCTCATCGCCTCGGCGGATACCACGAGAGGAGCGGTCATCGCGACGGATTCATTCGTTGTCACTCTGCCCCTCCGCCGCCGGAACGCGAACACGACTGGGCTCGAGCTGGCGATGTACCGCGTCCCGGTCTCGACCGACTCGAACACGACGTTTGCGGATCTGGATCCCTACTTCACGGATACGACCCTGATCGCGGTGA
>JAOUDR010000497.1 GCA_029859185.1 Gemmatimonadota bacterium | reverse complement strand
ACGCCACCGCCATCTTCTACGGATCGCTCGTCGAGGACCCGGCGGAGCTGGCCCGCCTCGACCACCCCGTCTACGGGACCTTCGCCGAGATGGACCAGGGAATCCCCCCGGATCAGGTCGAGCGCTTCGCCGCCGCGCTCGATTCCCTCGGGATCGACAACGACATCCACGTCTACGACGCCGTCAACCACGGCTTCTGGCTCCGCGTCGACGAAGACCGCGCAGTCCGCGAGGCTCCCGCGACGGACGCTTGGGGCCGGCTGATGCGGTTCCTGGGGAGGGTGCTGGGATGACGGGATGATGGATGACGGGATAACGGGATGAGGGCATGACGGGATAACGTGGGGACGGGAGGGGGCTCGGCCCGTGTCCCGTCCCGCCCCACGCGCCCTCACGTGCCCGTCGCGCCCTCACGCGCCCGTCGCGCCCTCACGTGCCCGTCGCGCCCGTCGCGCCCGTCGCGCCCTCCCGACTAGCGCAATCGCTTGTCGTAGAGCATTTTACAATGTTGCCCCCGGGCCCAGACCGGCGGGTACACTGACAGCCGACATTCGCGGACGGCACTTCCCGTCTTTCACGATCTTGGAGGCCCATGATCCCGCGCTCCGTCGCACGGGCCACGGTGCTTTGCTTGCTTGCCACGTCGGTGGCAACCGCGCAGGCACCGCGCCTTGGCACCATCGCTCTTCCGAACTCGGGCAACGCCGCGGCCCAGGAGCCGTTCACCCGCGGCGTGCTGTATTTGCACAGCTTCGAGTTCGGCTCGGCGGCCGAGGCGTTCCGGGCGGCCCAACAGGCGGACCCCGGGTTTGCCCTGGCGTACTGGGGTGAGGCATTGAGCTACAACCACCCGCTCTGGGGTGAGTGGGACGACGCCGCCGCCCATGCCGCGCTGGCTCGCCTGGCACCGACGCCGGCGGCCCGGCGGGCCAAGGCCCCCACGCACCGGGAGCAGATGTATCTCGATGCCGTGGAAGCGCTCTGGGCCGAGGGGAACAAGCCACAGCGCGACACCGCGTATTCGCTCGCGATGGAGCAGTTGGTCCGCGCCCACTCCGACGACGACGAGGCACGCACGTTGTGGGCGCTCTCGATCCTCGGACTCTCGGGCACGACGCGCGTGGTGCCGAGCTACATGCGGGGAGCCGCGATCGCCCAGGAGGTGTTCGCGCGCAACCCCGATCATCCGGGCGCGGCACACTACATCATCCATTCGTTCGACGATCCGGTCCACGCGCCGCTCGGACTGCCGGCTGCGCGGGCCTACTCGAAGATTGCGCCCGACGCCGCGCATGCCCAGCACATGACGACCCACATCTTCCTCGCCATGGGCATGTGGGACGACGTCGTGTCGCAGAACGAGGTCGCGGCCGGGCTCACGAACTGGGGTCCAGGGCACTACACCTACTGGCTCGTCTACGGTCAGCTGCAGCAGGGCCGGCATGCGAACGCCCGGACGCAGCTCGAGCGCGCCCACCGCGAGATGGGCAGCCCGGGACGGCCGGCACAGCGGAGCTACCTCGCCTACATGCGCGCGCACTACGTGATCAACGCCGAGGCCTGGGATGATCCGGTACTCGGCTGGGCGATCGACGCCGATGCGCCCGAACCCCGGGCGATGGACGCGTTCGTCCAGGGGTACGCCGCGCTGCGGCGCGGGGACCGCGACGCCATCGGTCCGCAGCTCGAGCGCCTGCAGGCCGCGGCCAGCACCGGTGAGTCCGGGGCTGCGCGCGTGCTGATGCTCAACCTCGCCGCCGCCATCGCGGCGGAAGATGGTGCGGCGGCGCGTGCGCGGGAGCTACTCGACCAGGCGACCGCTCTCGAGGACAGCCTCCCGGTCGAGTTCGGCCCACCCGGCATCGTCAAGCCGTCGTGGGAGCTGCTCGGCGAGTTGCGGCTGGCCCAGGGTCACGCCGCCGAGGCGCAGACCGCGTTCACCCACGCGCTCGCCCTCGGGCCCAAGCGCGCGTTGTCGCTCCGGGGCCTGATCGCCGCGGCCACGGCTGCCGGCGACCAAGCGGCGGCCACCCGCGCCCGACAGGATCTCACAGCCATCTGGCACTCAGCCGACGAGACCGTGCGCCGGACGGTGGTGGCGCGGTGAGCGGGATCGGGAGGACCGGCGGGATGAGCGGGATCGGCGAGATGCAACGCTGCACGCTACACGCTGCACACTGCACGCCTCCGGGTCGAGCCGCATGACCGAGACGACCCAACGTCTCTCCACGGCCCTCGCTGACCGCTACCGCATCGAGCGCGAGCTCGGTGCGGGCGGCATGGCCACGGTCTATCTGGCCCAGGATCTCAAGCACGACCGTCAGGTCGCGCTCAAGCTGCTCCGGCCCGAGCTGGGCGCGATTCTCGGGGGCGAGCGGTTCCTGCAGGAGATCAAGGTCACCGCCAACCTCCAGCACCCGCACATCCTCCCGCTGTTCGATTCGGGGAGCGCCGACGGACTGCTGTTCTACGTGATGCCGCTCGTCGAGGGCGAGACGCTGCGACAGCGGCTCGACCGCGAGAAACAACTCCCCGTCGCTGAGGCGGTGCGGATCGCGAGCGAGGTGGCAAGCGCGCTCGACTACGCGCACCGCCATGGGGTGATCCACCGCGACATCAAGCCCGAGAACATCCTGTTGCACGACGGCCGTGCGCTCGTCGCGGATTTCGGGATCGCGTTGGCGGTTCGCAACGCCGGCGGATCACGGCTCACGGAGACTGGTCTCTCCCTCGGCACGCCGTTCTACATGAGCCCGGAGCAGGCAACCGGCGACCGCGAGCTGGACGCGCGGACCGACGTGTTCGCCTTGGGCTGTGTGCTGTACGAGATGCTGACCGGTGCCCCACCCTTCACCGGACCCACGGCGCAGGCCGTGATCACCAAGCTCGTGACCGAGGAGGCGCCGCCCGTTACCGGACAGCGCCGGACGGTACCTCCGCAAATTGCCGACGCATTGCACCAGGCGCTCGAGAAGATGCCGGCGGACCGGTTTGCGACTTCGGCGGAGTTCG
>JAOUDR010000498.1 GCA_029859185.1 Gemmatimonadota bacterium | reverse complement strand
CGCCACGAGCATGTTCAGCATGTACCACCCCTCGTAGGTCGGGAGATGATCTCGTCATGTGCGCTTCACGGGACTCGTCGCCGTCTCTCCCGGACGTCGCGGTCCACAGTGCCCGTCAACGGCCACCAGGCCAACGGGCCTCCCCGGTCATCCGACCGGGTACGGAAGAGCGGCGCGAAGCGCGCGGACCGCTCTCTTGTCCCTCATCCCGCCATCAATGCGCGTGCTGATTCACCCCAATGAGCACCGCCGTGATTAGCGCAAACACATACGCCTGCACGAAGGCCACGATGATCTCGAGCAGCATGATGCCGAGCACGAGCGCGGCGGAGCCGAAGCCAATGGCCCAGCGCCACACCGCCACGTGGCCGAACAGGAAGATCATCCCGAACAGCGCCAGGATCACGAAGTGCCCCGCCGTCATGTTGCCGAACAGCCGGACACACAGCGCGAACGGCTTGACGAGCTTCCCGAGGATCTCAATCGGTGACATCGCGACCGACAGCGCGACCGCCGGCGCCCCCTTCATGCCGGGGATCTCCGGGAAGATCGTCCGCATGTACCCCTTGAAACCGAGCGCCACCATCCCGCTGATCTCGATGACCAACAGGGAAATGACCGCGAGGGCGGCCGTGACGGCGAGGTTCCCGGTCGGAGTTGCTCCCCATGGAAGCAGCCCGAGCAGATTGCCGTAGAGCACGAAGAAGAACAGCGCCATGATGTACGGGGCGAACGCCGCGCCACGGTGACCGATGTTCGCGATGGCGATGTCGTCCCGGACGAAGAGCACCACGGACTCCATCGCGCTGGCCAGCCCGCGGGGGGCGCGCTCGCCAGCCCGCTGCCGCTCAAGGCTCCGGCCGGTCAACCACATCGTCAGGAAGACCAGCGTCGCCGCCATGATCATGAAGAAGACGTGCCTGGTCGGCGTGAAGTTCAGCGTGAGGCCGGCGACGTGGACGTCCGGCAGGAACTTGCCGTATTCCCAGTGGAAGAGCGGGCTGAAGTCAATCGCATATGCATCGCTCGTGTGATGCATAAGCAGCTCGCCGATGTCGACCTGGCCTTGACTCATCGTGTCGTCCGCAACCTCGTCACCACCAATCGCATCTCACCGAACAGCAGCGGGATCAGCACCGCGACGAATCCGAGCGCCGTGGGAAGTACCGGGAACCGCTCCGGCCACACCAGGACCGCTACCCCCACAGCCGCCACCCCACCAACCCGCAATCCCAATCCGTAGGCCCACCGTTTGAGCAGTCGTTCAAACGGGGGCACGAGCGCCGGGCGGAGCAAGCTGACCGCCACCGTCTCGACCACCGTGGCCAGGACCCCCGCCGCGACCGCACCTTGCGCCGCGATGCTGCCGCCGAGCCGCCACACCACCAGGCCCGACGCGGTCGTCAGGACGAGCCCCACCACGGCGTGGGTCACGGCTCCGGCTCTCGAAGGCGGCGCCAGATGCTGTACGTCGCCATCGCCGCTCCCAGCAGCGCACCAAGCGTCATGAAGACGGGGAGCGTCCCGAGCCAGCGGTCGAGCAACCAGCCACCACCCAGGAAGACCATCACGCTCGCGGCGAACATGCACCCCAGGCCCGAGAACCGGTAAACCTCGGCCAGAGAAGAACTCCGCGCGGTCTTTCGCCCCATAACGCCGCCGGAAATAAACCCCTTGTGAAACTTTTCGCAAGCAAGATTCCGCCATGGGCTGGGCGGGGGAATGGGGTTAGGATTCGGCCGCGAATCGCAACTTCGGGGTCGCCCCCGAGTAGCATCGAAAGTCCAGCCCACCGTATGTGGAGGAGCCCGTGCCGGCCGCTACCAGCCCCGACCCGCAGCAGGACGTGGAACGCCTCGAGCAGCTCGCGAGTGCGCGGCAGCGGTTGCTGTCCCAGGTTCGGCACCGGATCGTCGGCCAGCAGGAGGTGATCGACGGCATCCTGACGGCGGTACTCGCCGGCGGCCACGCGTTGCTGGTGGGCGTCCCCGGGCTCGCCAAGACCCTGATCGTCTCGACCGTGGCCGAAGCGCTCACGCTCCGGTTCGCCCGTATCCAGTTCACTCCGGATCTGATGCCCGGCGACATCACCGGAACGGAGATCATCGAGGAGGACCGATCGACCGGCAAGCGGGTGTTTCGCTTCGTGAAGGGCCCCGTGTTCGCCAACGTGGTGCTGGCGGACGAGATCAACCGGACCCCGCCGAAGACCCAGGCAGCCCTCCTGCAGGCCATGCAGGAACATGCGGTCACCGCCGCCGGAACCACCTACCCGCTGCCCGAGCCGTTCTTCGTCCTCGCCACGCAGAACCCGATCGAGCAGGAAGGGACCTACCCGCTCCCGGAGGCGCAGCTCGATCGCTTCATGATGGAGCTGCGGGTGCGCTACCCGAGCCGGGCGGACGAGGAGCGGATCGTCATCGAAACGACCGGCGGCGCCCGCCCTCCGGTCACGGAGGTGCTCTCCGGCCAGGACTTGCTGGCCATGCAGCAGCTGGTTCGCCGCATCCCGGTGCCGCAGCAGGTGGTGGAAGCGGCAGTCCGACTCGCGCGAATGACCCGGCCCGCGGAGGCGGACGCGCACGCGGCGGCGGCGGAGTACCTCTCGTGGGGCGCTGGGCCGAGGGCCTCGCAGTTCCTGGTGCTCGGCGCCAAGGCACAGGCGGCCCTCGACGGCCGGCCAATGGCGGACCTCGACGACGTCCGCGCCGTGGCCCTTGCGGTCCTCCGGCACCGGGTCGTCATCAACTTCTCGGCCGAGGCCGCGGGACGCACGGCCGAAGACGTCTGTGCCGAGGTCCTCGCGGACGAGAGCTGGACGCGAACCGCCTGACGGCCTAGCGGACCCGGAACGCCCGTTCCCGGACGGACTCGATCCCGGTTTCGGGATCCGTCAAGCGGAACACGAGACGATACTCCCCAATCCCCAGCACGCTCGACAGCTCGAGCCACTCCACGGTGCGTCCCTCCACCATCGGACGCGAGCTCTCGAACTCGATCCGACTCGCCGCC
>JAOUDR010000496.1 GCA_029859185.1 Gemmatimonadota bacterium | reverse complement strand
CAATTGTGGGCTCCTTCGCCCAGGTGCCACCCTCGTCTGCCTGGTAGTAGATCGTGAGATCCTTCGCGTCCTGCTTGCCCAGGTCGGCCCACGAGTAGTTCAGCTTGAGGACGGCCGGCCGGCCAACCTGGAACTCGGAGCCATGGGGTCCGAATTGCACCGCGTACAGCGTTCGGTGGATCGCGACGGTGACCCGCACGCGACTGCCATCGGGCACCGTCATGCCGGCATCGTCCACGAACTGCGCTCCCTCGGGTATGAACAAGCGCAGGAACCACCGCGCTTTCACGCGATCGTCACTCGCGAACCCGACGGAGAGTTCCTGATCCTCGCCCTGTGTCACCCAGAAGGCGGTGCAATACGCCTCGAGTGCCGGGGCCGTGTTGGACCAGGGAATGGTTTCAGGAGGCGGGTCCGGTACCCGGCACTCGTCCGCCGTAGGGGGCGGTGGGGGCTCGAGAGCGGCGTCCTCCAAGTGGAACGCAATGGGACCGGCGACTTCCGGACTGCAGCCCCACGCCGTGAGAGCGCCGCAGAGCAGCAGGATGACTGAGTAGCGCATTCTCGGGTTCCTCATGTGACTACGAGTGAGGCTACCAGGAAATCACGTAGCCGGAGAAACCGTCGACCGCCGTCTCGATGGTCTGGGTGACGGGGTCCGTTAACGAGCTGATCTTCTTCCAGTTGATGCCGCCGGTATCGAAGTGGTAGTACGTAACACCGGACTGCATCAGCGTCTGGTCCGCGGCATCCACGCTACCGTCGCGGTTGACGTCCGGGTCCATGAATCCGTACCAGACCCGGAGCGTCGCGGGGTTCTTCTTGCTGAACTGGAGCCCCGACGGCTCGAACTCCACCTGGAACGCCACGGGATCGAGCTGCAGGCTGATCAGCACCGAATCGCCCACGGACAACCTGTGACCGTCGAGTCCCCGCTCCAGGCCCATGCGGGGAACGGTGAACGTCAGGTACGTGGGACCGTCATTCCCGTAGCTGACCGTGACGCTCCGTTCCTCTCCGCGTTTGGCCCAGAAGCTCGCCTGATAGGTGGACAAGCCCGGTGCCGTGGCCGCATGACGCAGCGCATAGTGCGGCGTGGAGGGCGTCGTGTCCCTCACCCGCGAGAAATCGTCCACGGCGTACTCGAAGTCCGGTCCGGCGGGCCCGGCGGGCCCGGTCGCATCGCTGCACGCCGCGAACGTGAGGGCCAGCAAGACGGTGGAAGCCAAACGGTCAACTCGGAGCATCGTTCCTCTCCTCATAGTGTCCCGCCCCGAGGGCGAGAGCGTGCACACAGTCGGTCTGCGAATCGTCGACTCCCGGCTACCAGGACACGGCATAGCCGGAGAAGTGCTTCAGGTCTGCCTCGAGTCGCTTGTCGGCGAGGGACTTCTCCGCCGGAATCGGGGTCCATGGCGTACCCACGCCCTCCTGATACCACAGTCCGAGCCACTGCTTCTCGATCTCGAGATCACGCGTGTCGACCACGCCGTCGCCGTTCAGGTCGCCGTTGGTGCCCGTCCACCACATCTCGAGGTCAGCTTCGTGGCCGAACTGCAGGCCCGTGGGCTCGAGCGACACCCGGATGTTCACGGGATCCACGAGGACCGTGATCAACACCGAGTCCCCATAGGCGATCGACGAGCCATCGGGACGTATTGCCGGGTCATCGATCTCGAGCCGCAGGAAGGGACTGGTGCCCATGGGGCTCAGATAGTTGAGCTGAAGCGTGCGCTCTTTCCCTCGCACGGCCCAGAAGCGGGCGGCGTAGGAGCTGAGAGAGATCTCGTTGAAGACCAGCTCGGTCGGTCCGTCACCGGCCCGCACCGGATCGCGTTCTGCGATCGCACCAATCGCCGTGAGGCGCAGGGGGCCGTCCGCGGGGCTCCACTGGAGGAAGTGGGGCTCGCTCAGGTCGGCGGAGGGCTGGTCGGTCATCGGCTCGATTCCTGGCGAGCAGGAGAGCACGAGAACGGCGACCAGCGCCGAGGTAATGAAACGCCGGGTCATCGATGCTCCTCGTTGCGCGGTGTCTGTAATCGGTCGGGAGCCATGGGTCAGGCGCGCCTGCTCGAGCGCGATGACGTCCGGGGCGAGCGCCTCTGTGGGGCACACGCGTGGCTCGTGGGCGGTCGCGGCATGACGTGCCGTGGCGAGGATTCCGACATGAGGAAACGGGCTATGCATGGGGACTCCCTACCACGCGACCGCGTAGTTCGAGAAGTGATAGATGGGCGCCTCGAGGTACGCGCCCGCCAGGTCGATCTGAGTAGTGAGTGCATTCCAGGGTTCGGTGCTGTTGCCCTGATACCAGACCTGCAGGCCTGCCGCCGACAGCGAGCCCAGGTCGGCGAAGAGCCACCACACCGACAGCGTTGCCGGCTTGCGCTCCGAGAAGGACGAACCATGCGGACCGAACTCGAAGCTGATGACCCCGCTGTCGGCGTGCACCGTGATCGGTACGATCGTGCCCCGCGGCACCGGCATCCCGTCGGCATCCACGAACTCCGCACCCGGCGGGATGTTCAACTCCATGTACTTCACGGGGTACGTCATCCAGGGCTGCTGCTGGAAGAAGATGGCGTGGGTACTGGGCTTGCCCTGGACCGCGATGAACGTCGTATCGTAGGTCGTCAGGGGTGGCGCCCATTCGGCGAGCTTGATGGGACTTGGCTCGCGGGATGCGGAATCGGTGGTGCTCGATGTCGTAGCGACTGGAGCGTCGAACAGTGTCCAGCGCATCGCCAACGCCATCGGCACGTCCGGCGAGTTCGCGTCGCTGCAGGCGGCGCTCGCCAGAAGCATGATTGTGAGAAAGGCCTTGAGCCGGACCACTTAGGTCTCTCCGGAAGGTCGTGAAGCCAAATCGTGACGCATGCCCCAAACCGCGGGTCGGCCGTGAGGAAAGGCACGAAGCAGGCCCGGGCGGCCCGAGCGGCGTATGTTGTTTCTCTGATTGAGTTTAGGAGATACGTTGGCAGATCACGAACGCCCGGAGCAGGGTCACCTTGAC
>JAOUDR010000031.1 GCA_029859185.1 Gemmatimonadota bacterium | reverse complement strand
TGGGACTCGGTGCGCGCGGGGGGCGGGGCGGCGGTCGCGACGGTCGATGGCGATCTCGGGCTTGGCAAGACGCGCGTCATCGAGGAGGTCGTCGGGCGGGCGACGCTCACGGGTGGCACCGTCGCCCGGGCCCTCGCGGTCCGGGGCGACCGCGAGGAGCAGGGTGGTGGCGTGCTCGGGCTGGCGCGGGGTGGTCTGCTCGACGCACCCGGCATTGCCGGTGCCTCTCAGACGGTGCTCGGCGTGCTTGCGTCCCGGCTTGCGGAATGGGGAGATCGATTCCCGGGTGCACAGGCCGAGCCGGGAATGTCGTTGTCCGCAGCGTTCCGCGAAGTCGTGCTGTCCGCGGTCGACGAGCAGCCGCTCCTCCTGGTGGTCGACGAGGCGCACTGGCTTGACGACGAGTCCCTGCAGACGCTGCTGGCGCTCGTGCGAGACGTGCGTGCCAAACCCTTGTTCCTGCTGCTCAGCACGATGCCAAACGCCACCTTCCCGATTCTCGACGACCTCCGACGGGCCATCGGAGGGGCGGTGCAGGGCGCAACCGTGGTCCTGGAACCACTGGGCGAGCCGGAGCTGCGAACGCTCGCGGCTTGGGCGCTCCCCGCGTACTCGGCAGACGACCTCGATCGGGTGACGCGACGGGTGGCACGGGACTCCGCCGGAATCCCGCTGCTGGCGATCGAACTGCTCCATGCGATCACGCTGGGACTCGAACCGGGGGAGTCGGGTAGCGTCTGGCCGGCACCGGCCCGCACGCTCAGCCAGACGCTTCCCACGGACCTGCCTGACAGCGTGGTCGCGGCCGTTCGCGTGGGCTTCCGGGGGCTGACCCCCACCGCGCAGCGCGTTTTGGCGGGTATGGCGGTGCTGCCCGACCGTGTCACAGAACCGGCCATTGGTCAGGCTGTCGAGCTACCGGTGGAAAGCGTCCGTCCGGCGCTCGATGAACTCGAGTGGCAACGGTGGATCACCGCGGACGCACGAGGTTACACGTTCGTGGCGCGCATCGTCCGCGATATCGTAGGTCGCGACATGCTCACGGCGGGGCAACGGCGCCGCATCGCGGACGCGGCGGGTATCACCGCAACGTGACGAGGGCCGGAATGCACCGCGGCCACGCGGAGGAGGACCCCCACGCGGCCGCGGACCGACGGATGTACGCGGGTCGCTAGCCGCGCAGGCTGTACACGTAGGCGGCGACGGCCTTCACCTGCTCGTCGGTAATGGCCGAGCCACCCTTGGCGGGCATCGCCACACCGGTCTTGGACTCGGTCGCCGTCACGCCCTTCATGATCTGGTTCACGATGGCCTCGTACGAGCCATCGCTGTGCAGCCACTCCTGGTCGGTCAGGTTGACGCCGAGGCCCGGGACGCCCTTGGCGTCCTGGCCGTGACACGTCATGCAGATCCCGGCGCCGTGGAACAGCGTGTTGCCTTCAGCGACCATTTCGGCCGTAACGCCAGCAGGCATCTGGCTGGTGGGCATGGCCGCGGGCGTCGCCATTTCGGTGGTCGGGGCCGGGATCTCCGGCGTCGCGTCAGTCTGCTGCTGCTCGCCGCCACCGCAGGCGGCGAACACGATAGTCAGCGCGGTGAGCGAAGCGAGTGTGCGGACCGTCATCTTAGCCTCGGATCTTAGAAGTACACGTTCATCTGGGAGACAAAACCATACTCCGTCGCCCCGGCTTTTGGAAGCCAGACGTCTGTATTCAGATGGAGTCTATTCCGACCGTCCAGGTGGACAATCACGCCGGGCGTGACGAGCCATCCTTCATTCTCGCCGGTGTCACGGTGAGGATCGGCCCAGCTGACGCGACCGACCGGCTCTGCAGAACGTGAGTCTATCGCGCCGCGGCGTGGCTCAGGCTCCATACGTAGGCGGCGACCGTCCGCACCTGTGCTTCCGACAACGAGGCTCCACCCTTCGCGGGCATCGGGACGCCGGTCGACGATTTGCCTGCCGGAACGCCGGCGGTGATCTGGGCGACGAGCGCTTCGTACGAGCCGTCGCTGTGGAGCCATTCCTTATCAGTGAGATTCGCGCCAAGGCCCTGAACGCCCTTGGCGGCGGGGCCGTGGCACGCCGAGCAGAGTCCGGGTCCCGCGAAGATCTTCTTGCCGTCGGCAATGGTCGCGGCGGTCACGCCGGGCGGCAGTGAGTCGGCCTGCTGGGCGGCGAGCGGTGCCGCCCAGACAAGGGTGGCGACGAAAACGACGTTCATGCGCATGGTGGTCTCCAACGTGAGTGCGGCCCCTGATCACGGGGCCGCAGGGAATCTAACGACACTGGGCAGCCGGCAAGCGGACTCCGGTGCCGCGCTCAGAACGCGGCGGTCACCCCAAGTCCAAAGACCGCCTCTTTCCGCTCGATGTCCCACGTGGCCTCTCCGTAGGTTCGCACGTTGCGGCGCACGAGGTAGCCGAGTCCACCCGTGACGGAATGGTAGCGGTCGAGTCCGGATGGGCCGCCGATCCGCGGATCGAGCACCGGGACGTTGGCGTGCATGCCGTTCCACAAGGCGATCCCGTACCATCTGCTTCCCGCGGGTCGGAACACCAACTCGGCGAATCCTCCGTCGGTCTTGGCCGCCACTTCGCCGGTGGTGAACGTCGGCGCATCATCTTCCCGGTGGATGTACTGCACGTTCAGCTCGATCGGGCCCGCCGCGATGGTGCCGTCGCCGCCCACCATCCAGGTGGTGTTCGTGAGGGTGTCAACGCCCGCCGTCTCGAGACCGTCGGTCTTGCCGTAGTAGCCCATCGCACCCACGCGCAGGAAGGGGGCGAGATCGCGCGTGAGATGGCCGAACAGGTTCTTGAAGAGGTTGTTGTCGAGTTTGCGATCCGCGCCGGCGGCTTCCTTGCCGCTTCCGTTGAGCAGTTCGCCGGTGAGGGTGAACCCGGCGAAATCGACCGCCGCCATCAGTCCACGATCGTAGGTGAGGTCGACGGTCTGCGCGCCGACCCGTGTGCGGTAGATCATGTAGTCGTCGATCGGGAGTCGCAGCTCGCGCTTGAACATCGGGTCGGACACCTGGAACTGTCCCACGGCGGCATCGAGTGGGATGTTCCCGATGTCGTTGACGTACAGGAAGGCATCCTCCACGCCGCCGACCTCGCCCCGCTCCAACAGGAAGAAGTAGACGTAGTACGACAGCTTTGGGCCGATGGCCCCGCCCGACAGGAGTTTGAATCCGTAGGGTGTCTGGAAGTCTGCGCCGGTTCCTTCGGTGTACCCACGGATGTAGGCGTCCACCCGGAGGGCAAGCGGCAGGCTCTTCATGAGATCCAGCAGCGGATCACCGACGTCCAAGGTGTCGCGCGGTGGTTCGCCGGAGGCGAAGCGGAACCCGTTGCCGGCAAACTGTTCGCCGAACGCCGTCAGCTTGGGAGCCGGATCGTGACACAGCCTGCAACTCACCCCGTACTTGCGGGCGAAGGCCGGAATCGCCCGCGCCGGTGTCGGAATGGTGAGAGCGGCAAGCACGGTGAGCGCCGTGAGGCGAAGGAAAACGCGCACGAAGACCCCCAGGGTGGCCGACAGCCTACGCGCGGTGGTGGTGCTGTCGCAGTGTGGCGATGTGGAGGATGCGGTAGACCGGGCACTCGCGCGTGAGTGCCGTTGCCATCAGGACTATGCCGACCAAAATGGCGGCAAAGGACAGATAGCCGGGGATGGCGGCGAACACGCCGAGGGTCGTAAGGAGAACGGCAACCACCCCTCGCGTCACGGCGTCTTTGGTTCCCACGTTCCGGGCCATCAGTCCCACCTCGCCAAGATGGAGCTAAACCTCGCCGTCGCCGTGTGAACCGTCCGGGAAGGAGATGTGAAAGAGTTGTAAAGGGTGTGGCGTCAGGCCACGGAAGTGGCGTTAGGCCGCAGATCCCGGAGCCCGGCGCGGGAGACGCACCGTCACGGCGAGCCCGGACGGTGCCACCTGGTCCGCCGTGATCGAGCCGCCGTGGGCCCCCACGATGGCGGCGGCAACCGTGAGTCCGAGCCCCGCCCCGCCGCGTCCCCGGGCGCTGTCGCCCCGGTAGAAGCGCTCGAACAGGTGCGGCAGCGCGTCGGGCGGAACCCCGGGTCCTGCATCGGCGATGGTTACCCGGACGGCGTCAGGCTCCCCCGCGATCCCCACCTGAATAGCCGTGTCCGGGGGCGTGTGCCGGACCGCGTTGTCCAGCAGGTGGTCGAGGACCAGCCCAATCATGGACCCATCCATTGGAGCGGAGCCAACACCCCCGTCGGCGTCACAGGTAATGGAATGGTCGGTTACCCGTTGCCGCACCCGCCGGACCGCTCGGTCCACGAGGTCGGCCACGTCGGTGTCCTTGGGTCGTGGCGCCAGCTCCCCCGCCTCGATGCGCGCCAACAGCAGGAGCGTGTCGCTGATGGTTCCGAGGTGGTTGACCTCTTCCAGCAGGCTCCGGAGCGTCGTTTGGTATTGCTCCGGACTGCGGGGGTGCCGGAGCGCCACTTCGACTTCGCCCTGCATCGCCGTGATCGGGGTGCGGAGGTCGTGTCCCACGTCGGCAATGATGCGGCGTTGGGCCAGTAATCCGCGGTCGAGGCGCTCGAGCATGTTGTTCAACACGGTCACCAGACCGTTGAACTCTTCGACTTGTGCATGCGCCGTGATCCGCTGTCCCGTGGCACCAGGCGCAATCGCCTCCGCCTGAGCGGCGATCTCGGCCACGGGCCCGATGGTAGAGCGAGACAGCCAGCCGGCCCCGAGCGTCGTCGCCACCGTGCCGAGGGTGACGGTTCCCAGCATCAACAGGAACACCTGCCGGGCGGCGGCTTCGAGGGGCGAGAGCGACGCTGCGACCTGAATGACGCGACTGTCACCGGGGAGGTCGTGCGCCACGTCCAGGTACACCGACCGGAATTGCTCGCCGTGGACGGTAATCGTGGACCAGCGTTCCCCCCCGTTTCCCGTACCCGCGAGCGCGGCGGAGTCGAACGGGAGGTCGGTGGCAAACGGCGTGTTCACTTCCAGCGCCAGACCCGTGGGGTCGCGCACGACCACGAAGCGGTTCACCTCGTGGCGGAACGTCACCGGGTCCGTGTGGGAGGTCTGGTGGGGCAGGGCGTGTCCGGCCGCCAGCACCGACGATTCGATGTGCGCCGCCGCGGCAATTCCGTGATCGAGCTCGAGCCGGAGAATGCGGCGGGCACCGAGGAACGCCCACAGCGCGATCACGAAGAGCGCGCTGAACATGGTGAAGCTGAACCGCACGGACAACGTGCGGCGGAGCGATTGCATCGCTTGGCGTCAGGAGGACGCGGCGGGCGTCCCGGATCCGTTCAGGCGGAAGCCCACTCCACGCACGGTCCGGATGAGACCGTCGTAGCCCGCCTCGCGCAGCTTGCGCCGGAGGTTGCCCACGTGCACGTCCACCACGTTGCTCTCGGGGTCGAAGTGCATGTCCCACACTTTCTCGAGCAGCTCGGTGCGCCGGACCACGTCGTCCTTGTGCATCATGAAATGCTCGAGGAGCTGGAACTCGCGCGGCGTGAGGTCGAGGGCCTTCCCCCCGACGTAGGCCTGATGTTTGAGCCGGTCGAGCTCGAGGGGGCCGGCCGTGATCCGCTCGACGCGCGTGGCGCCGCCGCGGCGGACGAGTGCTCGCAGCCGGGCGAGGAGCTCGTCGAACTTGAACGGCTTCGTGAGGTAGTCGTCCGCCCCGGCGTCGAGCCCGCGCACCACGTCCTCCGTGGCGTCGCGAGCCGTCAGCATCAGGATCGGAGTGGTGCGTCCCTCCCTGCGGAGTTCGGCCGCCACCTGCAGTCCGTTCTTCTTGGGAAGCATGAGGTCGAGGAGGATGGCGTCGTAGTCGTTGACGTGCGCGAGCACGATGGCTTCGTCGCCATCGCGTGCGAGGTCGACGGCGTAGCCCTCCTCCCGGAGGCCCATCTCAATGAAACCGGCGACCTTGCGGTCGTCCTCCACGACGAGAATGCGCATATGTCCCACATGAAGGTAGGCGGCTGCGGTTATTCGGAGCTAAAGGTTTGGTGAAGGAAGCTTTACGGGTCAAGCCCTCCTATACGACCGGGGGATCTCCAACGTAAATGTCGATCCTACACCAACTTCACTCAGGACCCGCAGGTCGCCTCCGAGCAGCAGTGCCAACTGCCGGGAAAGTGTGAGGCCGAGTCCGGTGCCACGCTCGTCGCTCGTTGCACGCTGAAACGCCTCGAAGATCCGGGATTGTTCGGAGGCGGCAATTCCGGGGCCCCGATCCACGACATCAAACCACAGGCTCCGATCGTCCGACCGGAGCACCACGCGGACGGTGCCCTCCGCCGGGCTGTGCCGGACCGCGTTGCTCAGCAAATTGATCAGGATCTGGCGCACCCGCTGCGGGTCCGTTTCGCAGGCGATCTCGTCGCCGAGGCCTTCCGTGTGGAGTCGCACGGCGCGCTGCGCGGCGATCGGCTCGAGCGACGCCACGGCATCCTGGACCAGGTGCCGCGCGTCAGTCGCTCGGACCGTGGGGCGAAGCCGGTCGGCCTCCAACCGGCTCAGATCCAGCATGTCATTCAACAACGTGAGCGCGCGCTCGGCGGACTCGAACACCTCCGAGGCCGCCCGGGGAGGATGGTCTCCGAGCTTGCGGAGCAACAGGTCTGACCACCCGTAGACCGCGGTGAGCGCGTTCCGCACCTCGTGGTTGATCATCGCGAAGAAGCGGTCCCGTGACGCCTGCACCGACCGGACTTCGTGCAGCAGCCGCTGGCTTTCCTCGAACAGCATCGCATTGTCGACTGCCACGGCCGCGGACGCCGCGAGGAGGACGGCCACCGCTTCGTCCGCCTCCGTGAACTCCGAGGCCCCCTCCTTGTCGGTCAGGTAGAGGTTGCCGAGCACGCCCTTGCGGCCGCGGATCGGGACGCCGAGAAACGACGCCATGGGTGGGTGATTGGCGGGGAAGCCGTGCGCCTTGGGATGCGCCTTCAGGTCCGCGAGGCGAAGCGGACGGGGATCGGCGATGAGCAGCCCGAGGATGCCTTTCCCCGCCGGTGGTGGCCCGATCTGGTCCGCCTGCTCCTGGCTCATCCCACTCGTGACGAAGCGGCTGAGTTCGGTGCCGGTGACGTCCACCACCCCCAACGCGGCGTAGCGCGCGCCGATCACATCGCGCGCGGCATCCACCACGGCCTGGAGCACCGCCTCGAGGGAGCGCTCGGCGTTGATGAGGATACCGGCTTCGACCAGACGCCGAAGACGCGCTGCATCGGAGTGCGCGTGGCTGGGTTGCGCAACCATATGTCAAAAAAGTAGTTGCGTTGTGGCGAGGGGGCTACGGGGAAGGCGAGCTATCTGTGATGGGGGACCGGGCCCATGACCGGCACGATGAACATCGAACAGGGCAGTGCCGAGAGGACACGCTCGGTCACGCTCCCGATCAGGATGCGATCGACCCAGCCCTTGCCATGCGACCCCAGCACGACCACCTCGGCATTTCGTTCGGCTACCTCGGCGGTGATGGCGTCGACGGCCACGCCGCGGCGCAGTCCGGTCGTGGTCCCGGGGTACGCGATCAGCGGCCACACATACTGGTCGAGATGCTCCTCCGAACGTCGGTACACTTCGTCGTCGTTGAACTGCAGCGGTGTGTCCGGGATGATCGGCAGCGGTTCCACGATGTGCACGATGTGCAGGCGCGCGCCGAATACCTGCGCCAGCCGCTCGGCGGCTTGGATGGTGGGGCCCGCGGCGTCACTGAGATCCACGGCAGCCACGATGCGCTGGATCGGGAGGGGTGTATGCGCGGTGACGAAGAGCGGCACGTCGAGCGAGCGCACGAGCGTGTGCGCCGTCGAGCCGCTGACCCACCGCCCGAGCATCGAGTGGTGTTTGCCACCCAGCACGGCAAGCCCCGCCTGCCATTCGCGCACGCAGTCACGGATCACGGTCGCCGATCGACCCGTGCGGACCTCGAGGAATTGGAGGGCCTCGTCCGGCACGGCGTCCGCCAGCGTGTCACGTACCGCCGATTTCGCGGCGTCACGCACCGCCTCGTTCAGCAACTCAGGCTGCTCGGTGCCGGCGTGCGGCGCCGTGGGGACCGTCCATGCCTCCGGCGTGGCGTGTACCAGGTGGCACGGGACGTTCACCGTCCGCGCGATCGTCCACCCCACGCGCACGGCCTCGGCCGCGGCCGGGGACGAATCCACGCCAATGACGACGGGCTGCCAGTTGGATGATGTCATCTCGCCTCCCTGCCGCCGGTGCTCAGCCGCTCGAGGTCGGCGTGACCTCGACGTGAACGGGAATCCCCTTGCGTATCGATGCCGTGACCGTGCAGAAGTCCTCGAACAGACTCAGGCACCGTTGCATCCGCTCACGCTCCGCGTCACGCACCGCCGGGGTCAGGGTCACGCGCAACTCCGAGATTCGGAGGCGACCCTCGTCGTTGCGCGCGACGGTTCCCTCGACGCTGGCCCCGAAGTCACTGACATCGACTCGGGCCTTGCTCAGACAGAACAAGAGGCTTGCGGCCAGGCAATGACCCACGGCCACGCCGAGCATGCGCGTCGGTGTGGGGCCGAGACCGGTGCCGAGGGGCGGAGACTCGTCCACCATGATGTCCGGCCATGCGTCGTTGTCGAACTGCGCGGCGAACGCGTACCCGTCGCGCCGGGAGAGCGTCACGCGAAAGTGCTGTGTGTCCATGGCGCCGGTGCCTCCAACCCTGACGGGATATGGCGCATCTGCCGAGAGGCGGCAAGCCCTGCCCAATCCCGAGCTTCCCGCTCGCGCCGTGAGCCGGGCGTGAAGCCAGCGGTAATGAACCTTCATCGCCTCTTGCCTGCGCATCCCGGTCCGAAAGAGGGCAGATTTCCTGCCATGTCCCGACCACCATCCCGAGACGCATTGGCAGTCCCCCGATGCGAGCGTCAGGCGTTGTAGGCACCGTGCCCGCGCGTCACGACTTCGTCGCGCACACCGCCGAGCTCGCGCTGCGGCTGACCGCCGACACGCCGGCCGAGCTGTGTGCCGAGGCCTGCCGGGCACTCGGACTGTTGGTCATGGCGGAGACCGGTGCCGTTCCGCCGACAGGGGCGGATCTCGAACGGACGATCCTGGTCGAGTCGGTGGACGCGGAGGCGTTGCTGGTTGACCTCCTCAACGAATTGATCTATCTCGCCGAGACCGAGTGCTGGGCTCCCCGTACTGCACGGGCAGTGTCCTGGCAGCCCGACCGCGTCGTGCTGCAGGTTGCGGGTGCCCGACTGCGGGCCGCACCGTCCCGCATCAAGAGCGCCACCCATCACGGTCTTGCCCTGCGCGCGGGGCCGCAGGGGTGGGAGGCGGAGGTGATCTTCGACGTATGACCAAAGCGTCGCGGACCTATGCGTCCACGCGTCTCGACCACCAGCTCGTCGAGATTCCGGCATCGGCCCGGAACGACATGCGGGTGGCCGCCCGCGTGTTCGCGGACGACTACCTGTGGGACCAGATTCGGCGGGACCGGACCATCGACCAGCTCGTGAACGTGGCCACGCTTCCGGGAATCGAGACGCCGGCGCTGGCCATGCCGGACGCGCATGAGGGCTACGGGTTTCCCGTAGGCGGTGTCGCCGCGTTTCGCGCGGGCGACGGGGTGATCTCGCCTGGCGGTGTCGGCTACGACATCAACTGCGGCGTCCGACTCCTGGCGTCGGGCGTACCGATGACGGTCGTGCGACCGCATCTCGCCGCCTTGATGCACGAGCTCAGCCGGCGGGTCCCCTCCGGCGCCGGGCGGGGCGGGCATCTGTCGCTGGAGCGGGACGCGCTCGACGGGGTGCTGGCCCGAGGGTGCCGCGCACTGCTCGATCGGGAACTCGCCACGCCGGATGACCTCGCGCACACGGAGGCGGGTGGCGCGCTGCCGGACGCCAACTCGGACGCGGTCTCGGATCGGGCCAAGCACCGCGGACATGACCAGCTCGGCACGCTCGGTTCCGGCAACCACTTCGTGGAGATCCAGCAGGTGGAAACCGTGCTCGATTCCGCGGCCGGCACGGCGATGGGTCTCCGGGAGGGTGACTGCGTGGTCCTCGTGCACACGGGCTCCCGTGGGTTGGGCCATCAGGTATGCACGGACTACGTACGCGCGATGGATGCGGTGATGCGGCGGGAGGCCATCCATCTGCCCGACCGCGAGCTTGCCTGCGCCCCGTTCCGATCCCCGGAGGGGCAGCGCTACTTTGGCGCGATGTGCGCGGCCGCCAACTTCGCGTTCGCGAATCGGCAGGCCATCACCCACGCGATTCGAGCCGCATTCGGAGCCGTGGTCGGCGGCGACGTCACGCTGCGGCTCGTGTACGACGTGGCGCACAACATGGCGAAACTGGAAACGCACGGCGCACGCCAGCTCGTGGTGCATCGCAAGGGCGCCACGCGCGCCTTCGGTCCGTCGCATCCCGAGACGCCGGCGCGCTACCGCACGATGGGCCAGCCGGTGCTGATCCCCGGCAGTATGGGAACCGCCTCCTATGTCCTGGTGGGCACGGACGAGGCGCTTGACCGATCGTTCGGGAGCTGCTGCCACGGAGCCGGGCGGGCGATGAGCCGGCACGCCGCCCGCGCCGCGCAGCCGGGCCAGGCGGTACGGCAGTCGCTCGCCAATCGGGGCATTCTGGTCACCGGGGCGGGCAACCGGGAGCTCGCCGAAGAGGCCCCGCAGGCGTACAAGGACGTTGATCGGGTGGTTGACGTCGTGCACGCGGCACGCCTGGCACGCAAGGTCGCACGACTCGTGCCCGTGGGGGTATTGAAGGGGTAGCGGGTGCCGCGTCCCCGCGGCAACTTGCGCGAGAGTGAACCCTGACACGGGAGGACCGATGACACGGATCCCGAAGACGGAAGAGACCGAGTGGCAGGGGAAAGAGGAGATCGTGCAGGCCATCGTGAGCTCGCTCGATCGGACCTACGCCGCGAGCAGCCGCCCCCTGGCCCTCAATCGCATGTCGGAGATGTTCCGTGGCCTCGACGAGACCACGCTTCGGGCAATCGCGTATCGGCAGGGTGTGTTCGAGGATGACCTCGAGCCGAGTGATGAAGACCGAGATCGGGACGTATCCTGAATCTTCATCCGCCCTTCACGCAAACTTGACGTGCCCCCCGGTACTCTCGCACTGAGGGGGGTGGATCGATGCCAACACGCGGGTCCAAGGAGGAAGCCATGCGGGTGGCCGAACTCATGGTGTCCGACGTGAAAGCCGTTGCGCCCGACATGTCGGTTGCGGACGCCGTTGGCTTGATGACCGAACACCACATCTCCGCGTTACCGGTGGTCGATCTCCACCATCGGCTGCTTGGCGTCGTCTCGACGACGGACATTCTCGAAGCGGCCGCCGAGGCGACGGACAACAAGGCACGGGAACAGCTGTTCGAGGATACCGAAGTGCGCGATCTCATGACGCCGCGGCCTGCCACGGTGCGCATGGAAGCAGACGTCAAAGAGGCCGCGCAGCAGATGCTCTATCTCGAAGTCCACCGACTGTTCGTCGTGGAAGACGGACGACTCGTGGGCGTGATCTCCCAGAGCGACATCGTCCGAGGAGTCGCGACGGCGAAGATTTAAGGCTCCCAGGTCTTCTCCGCGCGCCGGGTGCGTCGTGAGCCGAAAGGCCATTGGCGCACCCGCTTTTTTCGGGGCTCTAGGTCGCGCCGTTCCCCAGCGGAATCGTCTCCCCGTCGACGGCCGGCCGCACCGACCATCCGAGTGTCCGGCTGATGGTTGCGTGCAGGGCGTCGGCGGCCGAGGGCTCGGCGTGGACGAGATAGGTGCGATGCGGTGGGCGTTTGAACCCGCCGAGCCAGCGGAGGATCTCCCCTTGATCGGCATGCGCCGACATGCCGTCGAGCGTTTCGACTTTGGCTCGCACGGTCACCTCGCGGCCAAACATGCGGATGTCACGTTTGCCCTCCTGCATTGCCCGTCCGCGGGTGCCCTGCGCCTGAAACCCGACGAGCAGCACCGTCGTGCGCGGGTCCGGCAGACGGAGGTTCATGTGATGCAGGACGCGCCCACCGGTCACCATCCCCGAGGCGGAGATGATGATCACGGGTCCGACGAGGTCGTTGAGGCGGATCGAATCCTGCCGCGAAGGGGCGGTGGCGAACTGGCGCGTGCGGAACGGCGTGCCGCCCCGGTCGACGAGGGCCAGCATCTCCTCGTCGTAGTCTTCGCGGTGCTTGCGATACACATCCGTCGCCTCGATCGCCATGGGACTGT
>JAOUDR010000495.1 GCA_029859185.1 Gemmatimonadota bacterium | reverse complement strand
TCCGTCACCTCACCCCGCACGACGGTAATGCGCGGGTGCGCGGTCACGCGGGCCGTGACGGCCTCGGCAAAGAGCGCGCGGTCCACCGCCAAGGCGGAGCCGCCCGGAACGCGCACGTCGTCCGCGACGCGCAGGAGCAGGCTCCCCAGCCGGCGCAGCTCCGCTTTCAGGAGGCCGTGCGCGTTGGTCAGCTCCGTGGACTTGAACGTGTTGCTGCAGACGATTTCGGCAAGCCGGTCGGTCTGGTGCGCGGGCGTCCCGACCGCTGGACGCATTTCGTGGAGGCGGACGGCGTACCCGCGCTCGGCGAGCGCCCAGGCCGCCTCGCATCCCGCGAGGCCGCCGCCGACCACCGTGACCGTCACGCCCCGGCGGGCGCCGGCGCCCCCTCCTCCACGACGAATTCCGTCTCGCATGCGAGGCACCGGCGGTAGTCGCCGCGGGTCTTCGTGCTCCGCATCTCGGCGCCGAGGTACCCGCAGGAGGGGCACGTCACCGGCGTGGGACGATACCACGTCGAGAAGTCACAGTCGGGATAGCGGGAGCAGCCGAAGAACGAGCGCCCGCGCTTGGTCCGGCGCTCGGCCAGTTCACCGTCCTTGCACTTGGGGCACTTCACCCCGAGCGGAATGGGTCGAGTGGTCTTGCACTCCGGATACCCAGTACAGGCCAGGAACTCGCCGAAGCGTCCCGTCTTGATCACCATGGGCCGGTCGCACGTGGGGCACTTCTGGTCCGTGGGGCGGTCCGGGGCGCGATCCCGCTTCAGTGGCTTGGTGTACTTGCACTCCGGGTAGTCCGAGCACGCGACGAACGGACCGAACCGGCCGGTGCGCACGCGCAAGGTGCCCTTGCCGCAGTCGGGACACGGTTGTCCTTCCACCTCACTGACGTCGTGCGCCTCCCGAATCATCGCCTCGGGATCGATCGCCGCGAGCGCGGTCGAGAACGGGCCGTAGAAGTTCCGGAGCACGTCGACCCAACCCAGGTCCCCCTCTTCGACCTTGTCGAGCTCGTTCTCCATCTCCGACGTGAACTCGACATTGAAGATGTCCGGGAAGCGCGACACGAGCACCCGGGAGACCGTTTCGCCAAGCGACGTCGGCTGGAAGCGGCGCTCCGCAAGCGTTACGTAGTCGCGGTTCCGGAGGGTGGAAATGATCGCGGCATAGGTACTCGGCCGACCGATCCCCCGCTTCTCCAGCTCCTTCACCAGACTCGCCTCGCTGTACCGCGGTGGCGGCTCCGTGAAGTGCTGATTCGGCGTGATCTGCCGGACCTTGGCTGCTTCACCTTCCTCGAGGGACGGGACGGGCTTCAGATCCTCCAGCGTGCGCCCTTCCTCCGCCTCGTGCCCCTCGTGGAACACCGCATGGTAGCCCGTGAACTTCACGACCGACCCGGTGGCGCGGAACAGATACTGCCCAACCTCGAAATCGATGGTGGTGGTGTCGTAGACCACGGGCGCCATCTGCGACCCGACGAACCGCTGCCAGATGAGGCGATACAACTTCAGCTGGTCGGGCGTCAGCGCCTTCTTGAGGTCCTCCGGGCGACGCCAAACGTCGGATGGACGGATCGCTTCGTGGGCATCCTGGGCACGCGCCGACTTCCGGCTCGTGAAGACATTGGGCTTGGCCGGCAGATACTCCGCCGGGAACTCCTTCCCGATGTACTCCCGCACCGCCTCGAGTGCGACCGGCGCCACCCGCGTGGAGTCCGTCCGCATGTAGGTGATGAGGCCGACCGCGCCTTCCTTCCCAAGCTCGACCCCCTCGTACAACTGCTGGGCCGTGCGCATGGTGCGCTGCGCCGAGAACCCCATCTGCTTGGCTGCTTCCTGCTGCAGCGTGCTGGTGGTGAACGGCGGCGGGGCATGCTTGCGCCGCTGCCGCCGAGTCACCGCCGAGACCACGAAGGGTTTGCCCGTGACGGCCGTTACGACCTGCAGCGCCGCGGCCTCATTCCCAAGCTCCGGACGATGCCCCGCGATCTTGTGGAGCTTCGCCTGGAACTTCTTGCGCTGTGCCTCGAGGTCGACCTCGATGCTCCAGTATTCCTTAGGAGTAAACGCGCGGATCTCGTCTTCGCGCTCGCAAATGAGCCGGAGGGCCACCGTCTGCACCCGGCCCGCCGAGAGGCCGGTCTTGATGGACTTCCACAGCAGCGGACTCGCTTTGTAACCCACGAGCCGATCGAGAATGCGGCGCGCCTGCTGTGCGTCGACCTTCCGGTCATCGATGGCCGTCGGGTTCCGGATGGCATCCCGGACGGCATCCTTCGTGATCTCGTGGAACAGCACCCGCCGGATCCGCGGAGCGGCGTTCAATTGATCCGCCACGTGCCAGGCGATGGCCTCGCCCTCGCGGTCGGGGTCGGTCGCGAGATAGATGGTATCCGCGCCCTTGGCGGCCTTCTTCAGTTCCGCGAGCGTCTTCCCCTTGCCGCGGATCGTGACGTACTTCGGCGCGAAGTCATTGTCGACATCCACGCCAAGCTCACGCTGCGGCAAGTCACGCAAGTGCCCGACGGTCGCCTTGACGGTGAACTGCTTGAATTCACCGCCGAGGTCCTTCAGGTACTTGCCGACCGTCTTCGCCTTGGTGGGCGACTCCACGACCAGCAGCGCGCTCTTTGCTTTCGCCATAACTCCTCATTCGCGGACGGTGTCGGGACCCAACGCTGCGTCAGGGTCGTCAACCGTCGCTCAACACCTTGCTGCCGAAGATCCGAACGGCCTAGCGGGAACCGGGACTCCCCACTAGGCCGACCTGGCATCACGTTGTCACCACTCGACTTCCACGTGCGGTCGCGTTACCTCGACCTTCCCGGGACCGCGGCCATAATTACCACCCGCCCACCGATCGCGCAAGCAGGACGACGGCGTCTGCCACTTCCTGAACCGTTCGCGCGTCGGTATCGATCGTCGCGTCCGCGCGGGCGTAGCATGGTCCCCGGTCGGCCTGCAAACGGCGGAGACGACCGACCATGTCACCGGCCAGGAGCGGCCGGTCC
>JAOUDR010000494.1 GCA_029859185.1 Gemmatimonadota bacterium | reverse complement strand
CGTGATCATCCTGGCCCGCAAGGCCGGCGTGGACCCGCGTGCGGCCCTGGAAGCCACCAACCGGCGGTTCTGCTCGGCGGTTTGGCGGGGTCGAACGGCTCGCGCGCGAGCGCGGGGTGGACGTCCACACCGCGGGGCTGGAGGAGCTGGATCGGTTGTGGGAGGAAGTGAAGAGGACGGGAGAGGCGGGATGAGCGGGATTAGCGCTATCCCGCTCCATCCCGCCTATCCCCCTAGGGATAGAGCCTATACATCATGCGCGGAAACGCGATGGCTTCCCGCACGTGCTGGATCCCGCAGATCCAGGCAACCGTGCGCTCGACGCCGAGCCCGAAACCCGAGTGGACGAACGTCCCGTACTTCCGCAAATCCAGGTACCAGCCGTATGGTTCTTCCGGGAGCCCCTGCTCGTGGATCCGGGCGCGCAGCAGATCGTGATCGTCCTCGCGCTGGCTGCCGCCGATGATCTCGCCGTAGCCTTCGGGGGCGAGGCAGTCGTTGTTGAGGACGGTGCGCGGGTCGGCCGGGTTCTGCTTCATGTAGAACGCCTTGACCCCGACCGGGTAGTCGTGGACGAACACGGGCCGGTCGAACTGGTTGGCCAGCACCGTTTCGTCTTCCGCCCCGAGGTCGCGGCCCCACTCGGCGTTCACGCCGGCCGCGCGGAGCTTGTCGATGGCGTCGGTGTAGGACAGGCGGGGAAACGGCGGCGTGATCCGCTCGAGTGGTGCGGTGTCGCGCTCGAGCTCCTTGAGATCCTCCTGCCGGCGCTCCAGACACCGCTCGACGATGTACGCCACGAACTCTTCCTGGAGCCGCATGTTGGCATCCGAGTCATTCCACGCAACCTCCGGCTCCACCATCCAGAACTCGGACAGATGACGCCGCGTCTTCGACTTCTCCGCGCGGAACGTCGGGCCGAAGCAATACACGCGGCCCAGCGCGGCGGCGGCGGCCTCGAGGTAGAGCTGCCCCGTCTGGGCCAGGTAGGCCTTGCCCAGGTCGAAATACTCGGTCTCGAACAGCGTGCCGGCCGACTCCCCGATGGAACCGGTCAGGAGCGGGGTATCCACGAGCGTGAAGTCCCGCGCGTAGTAGAAATCGCGGATCGCCTGGACCACCTCGTGGCGCACCCGCATGATCGCCACCTGGCGCCGCGAGCGGAGCCACAGGTGCCGGCGCTCGAACAGGAACGCGGTGCCATGCTCTTTGGGGGTGATGGGGAAGTCCACACTCGGTGCCAGGACTTCGAGGGCGGTGACCGCCAACTCCACGCCGCCGGGCGACCGCGGCTCGGCGCGCGGGGCGCCGGTGACGGCGACGGCGGTTTCCTGAGTCAGGCCCTTGAAGCACTCCCACAGCTCGGGCGCGACCTCGTTCTTGAGGATCACCGCCTGCAGGTACCCGCTGCCGTCGCGCAGCACGACGAAGCCGATCTTGCCGCTCGAGCGCGTGCGCATCACCCAGCCGCGGACGGTAACCGCGGACGCCTCCAGCGAGGGAAGATCGGCAATGCGCGCGTACGTGGTCATGCGGCGCATATCCTAGTCCTGCTCCTGATGGGTGTCAACGCAACCGCATGCGCGCCGCGTCGCATCGAGCTGCCGGACGCCGACCCGGCGGCGTGGCGCGAGCCCCTCGGGACGAGCACGCGCGCCCCCTCGGCCGACGAGGTGGTTCCCGAGCACCCCGCGCCCTGGTGGCGCGCGAGCCTGGGCCGCGCGGTCTCGGGACCGCCGGCCATGGGCAAGGACGTGATCGTGGCCGTCGGGCTCGACCGGTATCTCACGGTCCTCGAGCGCCAGACCGGTGACCGGCTGTGGCGCAAGCGGCTCAATGCCCCGGGGGCGGCAAGTCCGCTCGTGGACGGCAACCGCGTCTATGCCGCCACCGGCGGGCGCGAAGGGCGCCTGTTCGGCTTCACGCTCGACGGGAAACGACGCTGGGATCGCGGGGTTGGCCCCATCACCGGCCCCATTGCGCTTGCGGACAGTCTCCTGATCGCCGCGACCGAGGTGGGCCAGGTCGTCGCGTGCGACGCCGGGACCGGCGAGGTTCGGTGGACGCGACGCCTGACGCAAGCCATCCGCGCCGGTGTCCTTCCGGTGACGGGCGCCGTCCTCATCGCCACGGACGACAGTGTCTTCCGCCTCGCCCTCGCGACCGGCGAGATCGAGGCGCGCGCCGGGCTCCCCGGTACCGCGGTCGCGCCCGCCGCCCGCCAGGGCGACACGGTCGTCGCCACCACGGCCGACGGCCAGATCGTGACCTTTCGGGCAGGAGACCTCAGCCTCATCTGGTCCCTGGACGTCGGGGCACCGGTATTCGGTGGCCCCGCCATCGCGCGCGATTCGGTGTTCGCCGTGTCGATCCGCGGCGTCCTCTGGCGTGTCCCGCTTGGGAATCCCGATGCGGCGGATGGGATTCCCATTGGCGCGGCCGTGCGGGCTCCGGCGTCGCCGGTACGGCACGGGGTCTTGATCGGTACGCTCGGTGGTGAGATTGTCCTAGTAGCGGGAGGAGCGGTGATGCCGCAGGGACGAGTCGAAGGACCGATCGAGCAGGCGGTCGTGGTGAGCAACGGCGCGATGTTCGTGGTGGACGGTCGAGGAAGGCTGCACGCGTGGCGATGATGCGACAGCGCAGCCGACCTCCCGGGATCGCCATCGGGCTGCTGCTGGCCCTGGGCACGCCCGCCGTACGCGTGGCGGCCCAGGAGCCGCCGACGCCTCCCGATGCCCGCCCGTGGTTCGTCTCAGCCTCCAAGTGGGCCAAGTGGCCGACGCTCGCGGCCGCGATCGGCCTCACGGCCGCAGCCATCACGAAGAAGGGCGACGCCGACAACACCTATGACGTGCTCCAGGCGCTGTGTCTCGAGGACCCGGACGCGTGCGCGCGCGGCCCGAACGGATCCTACGCGAACCCGGACACCGAGGGACTGTTCCAGGAAACGCTCCGGCTCGACGCGCAGGCGCGACGCTGGATGATCGGCGGGCAGGGCTTTCTGTTCCTGTCG
>JAOUDR010000493.1 GCA_029859185.1 Gemmatimonadota bacterium | reverse complement strand
GTGCTGGCGGCGGACTACTACGGGCGGTTGCTCTCGCTGCTCGACGACGCGGACGCCGAGATGCAGCCGCTGGTCACGCGCGCCCGCGCGGCGCTCGATCGGCTGTCGCGGGAGCAGAAGCCACGGAGCTAGCCTCGCGGCTCAGGCGGCGAACGGCCGTCAGTTCACTGACAGGGCCGAGCCGCGAGTCTTACTCGCGCCGCCACGGAGCCGGATTCCTGCTCGTCGAAGGGCGCGGCTGAGAGCCGCGGCTCGGCCCTGCCGCTCAAGCGGCCACTCTGCCCCTCGCCAGTGCGAGGCGGTACGCCTAGCGCTTTGTGAGCACGACCTCGAGGTACTCCCCGGAAATCACGAGCCCGCCGTCGGTGGCTCGATTGAACTCGGTCGCGAGGGCCTTGAGGTCCGCCGCGAGCTGCTCGCGCTTGTCGTCGCCCACCCGCTCGAACGCCTTGAGCATCGGGCCGAAATACGCCTGGAAGAACTCGAGCCAGTGGTCGGCGGAGGCATGGCGGAAGTCCGCCATCCGCCGCTCGATCTGCGTGAACGTCACGCGATCGCCGAACAACGTGCGGAGATGAGACTCGGTGCCCCAGGCGGTGGGTGGGGTGAGCCCGGGGGCGGGTGGGAAATACTTCGACTGCAGCGCGAAGACCTGCCCCCAGAAGCCCTCCGGGGTCCAGCAGGCCAGGCCGATCTTCCCTCCCGGACGACACACGCGGAGCAACTCGTCGGCACACCGCTGGTGATTCGGGGCGAACATCGTGCCGAACAGCGAGAGGGCGACGTCGAACGATGCCTCAGGGTAGGTCAGGCCTTCGCAGTCCCCTTCCTCGAATACCACCCCCAACTGCTCGGCCTCGGCGCGCTTCCGACCCCACTCGAGCAACTCGGGCACGTAGTCGGTCCCGACTGCCTCGGCGCCACGCCGAGCCGCCGACAGGGCCGCGTTGCCGCTCCCGGTGGCGACGTCGAGTACGCGCTGGCCTGCGCGCAGATCCACGGCTTCGCAGAGCAGCTCGCCCGGAAACACGGTGTGCCGCGCGATGACCGCGAAGTTGCCGGCGCCCCACGTGGCTTTCTGCATGGACTTGATCTGACTGAAATCGGTGGCTGGCTGGGGTGCAATACCCATAGGTGCCCTCCCGGGTCTGCTCATGCGTTTTGGCGAGCCCGGTCCCGCACCGGGCCCATCCGTCATGTCATGGAGTAAGGCGCAAGAGGTGGAATGTACGGGTCATGTCCAGGGGAGGCCCCAGGTGCGGCCCCCACGCCCGGCAAATCCGACGATCGGTCTGGGTGGTTCGACCACCGCCGATCCCTACGTTGGGGCTGGAGCCCCGAGGGCGTTGCCCGACGGTGGCCGCGCCGTTGGCCTACGCCCGAAGGAGGATCCGTGGATCCCGCTCAATGGTGGCTCGTACTTGCCGGACCCATGATGGCCGTGGGGTTGCTCAAGTACCGGACCGATTTCCGGCGCCTCGGGCGCAGCACTTCGCTCGGTGTGGTACTCCTGCTCGCCGCGTGGCTGATGCCGCACCTCGTGCTGGGCTATGCCTTTCCGATGTTCTCGCCGCCGCGGGTCCCACGGAATTGGGTGGGGTACGGGCTGATGGCGATCGGCCTACTGGGGATCCTCGTCCCCCTGCGCCGGTTCTCTTCGACTCTGTTCTTCGGGCGCGACGCCCACACGCTCGTGACCGACGGGGTGTACGGCTGGTCCCGGAACCCGCAATACGTGGCCTATACGCTCTTCCCGGTGGGCTATGCGCTCACGGGGGTCGCGGTGATGGCGTGGGTGGGCGTGGCGCTCTATCTGGTACTCGTGCACCTGACGGTGCTCGTCGAAGAGGAGCACCTGGAACGGCAGTTCGGCGACGTCTATCGGGTCTACAAGCGGGAGACGCCCCGCTACTTCCGGTGGCGCCGCAAGCCGCCTCCGGATTGAGCGGCGCTACGCGCTAGACCCCGTCACGCCAGGATCGGGGCGGCGGGAGCTCGCCCGGTGGCATGTCCGGGGCCGGGAGCGGTGGAGGCTCCGTCCCGGCGATCCGGGCCGCGAGCCGACCCGCGAGGGCCACGAGCTGCGGCTGCGCCACGTTGGCCATCGTCGTGAGGATGCCCCGGAAGGCCAGGAAGGCGCTGCCGGCGGCGCCGAGCGCGGCGGGCATCAGCATGTGTGGACCAGGTCCACCGCCGAGTCCGATGCCAATGAGCATGCCCATGAACGCCCCACCGGCGCCGGCGAGCCCCGGTGCGGCCTGCCAGAACCCCGTGAGGGCCAGCCGTTCCTCGACCGTCACCGTGGATCGCCCGTCGTGGGTGTTGACCATCACGAGGATGGCCCTGCCCTCCGGTCCCTGGCCGGCCGGGCTCCACGTCAGCGATCGACCTACGATGCTCGCATGGCCAGCGAGGCCGAGCGTCTCGTGGATCTCGGAGACCAACTCGGGGAGGTCGTCTGCGGTCGCTTCCCGCTCGACGACGCGCTGGACCCTGACCAGTTTCTTGTGCACGTCGAAGAAGCCGCTGCCCGGGGCTGGCGCCGGCTGCGGTGGAGGTGTTGCGTGGGTTGGGGCCGCCGCGGGCTGACGCTCGGCCAGCGCTTGCCGCACGTGCTCCGGCGGGATCCCGACCTCGGCCGCAATCTGCTCCACGGCGCCGACGGAAAGGGCCGGGTCTTCCGTTGGGTGCGCGAGCTGTAGCTCGGCCGCGCGTCGTAACACGACATTCACGTCCGCATCCGCCAGGGGCGGCGAAGACTGCGCCGTGCTCGCGAGCGCGTTGACGAACTCCAGCGGTGTCGCGAACCGCTGGGCCGGTCGGACTGCCAGCCCGCGGACCAACGCTTGTTGCAGGCGGCCGGGGAGGCGGTCCAGTCGCTCGCGATGCGGGGGAGACACATCCACGAACCGGCCAAGCCGGACCGCTTCCTCGGTGGGCCACATCTCCGGGGTCTCGCCGACCAGCATCTCGTAGACCACGCAGGCGAGCCCGAAGACGTCCGTGCGCGCGTCCAGG
>JAOUDR010000491.1 GCA_029859185.1 Gemmatimonadota bacterium | reverse complement strand
GGATGGGCGCGGGATCAATGGACGCGCGCGGTTGGCGTGGGGCGCCCGGGCGCGATACCGCCTGGACTGGACTGCTGCCGCCGTCGGAGACCTGCCGTGGCTCAAGACCCTCCCGGGCGATCGCCGTCTCTATGGAATGCTCGCGTACGACCTCGGACTCCCGCATCATGCCCAGCGGGCCGAGCCAGTGGTACCGCAGCTACTCGCGGACTTCATCGAGCCGGAGCGGGAAGTCGTATTGGACTGTGATAGCGGGGCGTTGCTGCGGGGATCCTGGCAGGACTTGGGCGAGCCGGTGGGCGGACGGGGCGGTCCGGCCCGTCCGCCCGTCCGCCCGTCCGCCCGCCTGTGCCACCGCAGCTTCACCCAGGCCGAGTTCGAGTCCGCCGTCCGACGGGTGCAAGACTACATCGCTGCGGGGGACGTCTATCAGGTGAACATTGCCGTCGGCGATCGGTACGAGACGGATCTGTCGCCCTGGGAGCTGTACCGTCGGCTCCGGGCCCTGAACCCGTCGCCGTGGATGGGATTCGCGGACTTCGGCGATTGGCAGCTGGTCTCCGGGTCGCCGGAGTTGCTTGTGGAGGTGGGTGGTCACGGGCGGTCGAAGGCGGTCGAGGGCGGTCTGGGCGGACCAGGCGGACAGGATCCGGTCATCCGGTCATCCGGTCATCCCGTCGTCGTTCGCACCCGGCCCATCGCCGGAACCCGCAAGAAGACCGGCGATCCGGTGCAGGATGCCGCCATGCGCGCCGAGTTGGCGTTGGATGCAAAGGAACAGGCGGAGCACCGCATGCTCGTGGATCTCGCGCGGAACGACGTGGGTCGAGTGGCCGAGTTTGGCTCTGTGCGAGTCGCTGAGCGCGAGGTGGTCGAAGAGTATTCGCACGTCTTTCACCTGGTGAGCGACGTGACGGGGGTGCTGCGGGTGGGCGCGGGCGTGACGGATGTGTTGGCCGCGCTCTTCCCGGGCGGGACGATTACCGGGGCGCCCAAGATCCGGGCGATGGAGGTAATCGCGGAGCTCGAGCCCGTGGCGCGGGGTGCCTATACTGGTGGCCTGGGATGGATCGGGCCCGATGGCGCTCAGGTGAACATCCTGATTCGGTCGGCCGTCTGTCGAGACGGCGCCGTCGGGATCCACGCTGGAGCGGGAATCGTGTGGGACTCGGATCCTGCCCGCGAGTGGCGCGAGAGTCTGCGGAAGGCAGCGGCACTGCGCGTGGCGTTGGGAGCGGAGCCATGAGCGGAACGGGCATCTTCGAGACGATGCGGGTGTACCGGGGCGGCTTGCCGCTGCTGGAGGGACATCTCCTTCGGCTCACCGATGGTGCGGTCGCGTTGCGCCTGCCCAGGCCCTCGGACGCCCTCGCGGCCATCGCGCGGACGCGGGCCGGGGAGGGAGCGCCCCATCGGATTCTCCGACTCGCGTGGTCCGAGGAGGGAACCGTATGGTCCGAGCGGGAGCTCGGCCCGGAGCGATCCTGGCGCGTGCTGACGTCAGGAGTCGCCCATCGGGCGTATCCGGTGAAGAGTATGGATCGGATACCGTTCGACCGGGCGCTCGCGGAGGCCGAGGCGGCGGGTGCCGACGAGCCACTGCTGCTCACCTCCGACGGGTTGGTGGCCGAGGCCGCCCGATTCGCCCTGCTGTGGCTCGACGAGGGCGTCCTGCGGTATCCGGCTGCCGATCTTGGCGTGCTGCCCAGCCTTGGAGTGCGGCGCGCCCTGGATGTGGCCGCGACCCTGGGTATCCCGTCAGGCCCGGCCCGGATCCCGCGGGTCGAGCTCGACGGACGGTCGGTGTGGCTCGTGAACGCGGCGCGCGGGTTGGTGCCGGTGGCCGCGCTCGATGACCAGCCCGTGCCGCCAAGCGAGGTGCTCGCGGAGGTGGCGGGGCAGTTCTGGCCGTCGGCTTGATTCCCTTTTCGGGCGGGACTACGTTCCTCGTCCCGGGGGTGTCCCCGGGTTCGTGGTGGCTGTAGCTCAAGTGGTTAGAGCGCCGGACTGTGGCTCCGGAGGCTGCGGGTTCAAGTCCCGTCAGCCACCCTGGGCGAGCGCAGACTGCAGATTGCAGAATGCAGAGTGGTCTCGATGGTGAGTCTGCGCTCGGGTATCGGATTGCATGACCGTTCTGCACTTTGCATTCTGCATTCTGCATTCGATTCTAGGTCCGTAGCTCAATTGGTAGAGCACCGGTCTCCAAAACCGGGGGTTGCAGGTTCAAGTCCTGCCGGGCCTGTGAAAGCCGCGCCGCATGGCGCGGCTTTCTCATGCCCGCCAGGGCTCTTGCCCTCGCCGCTCGCTCTGCTCGCGGCTGCGGGTCAAGTCCTGCCGGGCCTGTCGCTCTGCGTTCAGGCCGATGTGTCAAGTGGCGACACGTGTGGGTCACCGCCCGCGGAGGAGCGTGCGATGGAATGACCGCCAGCCACGGCTACAAGCCCGTAGCGACGAAACGAACCTCCAGCTGACCAGTCGCAGCCACTACTTCATTCAATCCGGAACTCGGGCCTAGCACGAGAGTCGCTCTCGCATATCCAAACACGTCGGAAGTGTCCTCGGCACTCGACAGGTAGCCGCCCCCAAATGCGACCGTCCAGTTCACCGCCTGACCCGGTACCCCGTTCCCGTATTGGTCCCCAACTAGCACCCTGAGGGCTGTCGCCAGTGGCTGACCCACCGGACCGCTCTGGCCATCGCCCGCGTACTTGAACAAGCCGTATACAGGGCCGGGTCCCGCTGTGGTTGCAAAAGTCACGGTATCGATGCCCGCAATTGAGGCTGTCAGCCAGTAAAAGCCTTGTAAGGTGCCCATCGTCCAGATGCGGCCAATCTGCCCGAGGGAGTCAGTTACGGCGGCAGAGCCTGCCACGGAACTGCCGAAGCCGGGAGACCAGCTAACCGGTACCCCAACGACGCCGCGCCCGTCCGGTAGCTGCGCAGCCACGATCACCGGCTGTGCCAACGCAGTGCCAACCACTCCTGTCTGCAGGTTCCCTTGCACCTTCTTGAGAGCAATCGAGTT
>JAOUDR010000492.1 GCA_029859185.1 Gemmatimonadota bacterium | reverse complement strand
GTACCTGCGGCTGTGGGAACGACCCCGTTGGCGGACGCTCATCCGCTCGACGTGTCCCGTGCTCGTCGAAAAGGTCCGCAAAGACTACCCTGAGCTCGTGCCGTACCTCGCCCCGGTGACCACGCCTGCCGAGGCGGAAACGGCCTATCTGCGTCAGGCATATCCGGATGTGCCGATCGTCTACGCCAGCGTCTGTCTCGCCGATGCCCGCAACGCGGCCGAGGCCGTGCTGACGTTCCAGGAACTCGATCGCCTGTTTGTGGAACGCGACGTGGATCTGGGTTCCATGCCGACGTTCCATCGCCGGATTCCGGGTGAACGGCGCCGCCATCTCAGCACGCCCGGCGGGATGCCGCTGCCGGTCTTGATGGAGGAGCGCCAGTCGAGCCGGCGGTTCCGCAAGTTCCGCGGGCTGGCGGCGCTGGACCTCATCTACCAGGCGACCGTGAAGGACGAGATCGATCTGGGGTTCGTCGATATCCTCCCGTGCGAGGGTTGTCTCGATCACCCGTTGCTCGGCCCGCGGGAGCAGCTGTTCTGGCGACGCCAGATTGCGGCAGGCGGAGAGCCTCCGCGCAGCGCCCAGCCGGTCGTGGATCCGGGCATATCGGTGGATGTTGCCCGGACGTTTACATTGGATGGCAACGGGCGGGCCCCGGCGGCGGAGGATGTGCAGGCCATCGTCCGGATGATCGGGACGGCGCCGTCGGGTGCAGCTTGGGACTGTGGAGCGTGCGGCTTCGGAACGTGCGGCGAGTTTGCGGCGGGACTGCTCCGGGGGCGCGCGGGCTTGCGGCAATGCCCGCCCTATCAGGAGCGGTTGGCCCAGGAGGCGCAGCGCGAGGCGGCGGTTGATGCGCTGACCGGGCTCGTCACGTATCGTGTGCTGCGCGACCGTCTGACGAACGAGCTGGCGCGCAGCGGCCGAAGCGGCGATCCGTTTGCGGTGCTGTTCATGGACCTGGACGGATTCAAGCAGGTGAACGATACGTTCGGACATCGCGCGGGAAGCGATGTGTTGGCGGCGGTCGGGCAGGTGTTGCACAACGCCGTCCGCGGCACGGACATCGCGGGTCGGTACGGTGGTGACGAGTTCGTGATCTTGCTGGTCCGCACGGACGTGCAGGGAGCCCGTCGGGTGGCCGAGGCGATCCGCGGGCGGGTTGAGGCGGTCGGACGCGCGTTGGGTTATGGTGATGGCACCATCGCGGCGTCCATCGGTGTTGCGGAGTACGACCCGCAGGTCGGGAATGGTGGCGACGTATTGGAGCGGGCCGACCGCGCGCTGTATCGGGCAAAGGCGTTGGGCGGCAACCGCATTGAAGTGTAGGCATCGAACACGGGAGCGACTCCAGTGACGGCGACGGATCCCAGTCGGAGCGAGCAGGACAGGTTGTCCGGGGCCGGTGGCAGGCCCTCCGGTGATCCGTGGGGTGTCCGCCGGGCGGAGAACCTGTTGACCAGTCTACAGGGGGTGCTGTCTGCTCGGATCGTCGTCTCGCCGATGGGTGAGGTGGAGGAAGTCCATGTCCTGACGCACGGAGGCACGCCTCCCAAGCAGGTCGTGCGCAACGTGGAGAGTGCGTTGCTGGCGCATCTTGGGCTGCGCATAGACCACCGCAAGGTCAGTGTGGCGCAGACCGCCGAAGTCAGACCGATCGAGGCGTTGGACCAGCATGCCGTGCGGGACATTGCGCGCCGCCGGGAGGTCCTGTTTGACAGTCTCGAGTTTCAGGGTGGCGGCAGCAGCCGCTTGACGCTGTCGGTTGCGTTGCACATTGGTGATGAGGAGCTTGGCGGGTCGGCGGAGTCGGTGGACAACAGTCGGGCGCGGATGCAGGCCGCTGCGCGGGCCGCCGTGTCGGCGTTGGAGCCGGTGATGACCCGCGGGACCCTCGAAATCGAGGGGGTCCAGGTCATCGAGGCGTTCGGCCGCCGCTACATCATGGCTGGGGTCATGGTGGTTGAAGCACGCGGAACTTCTTTGTTGACAGGCACTTGCGAGCTCGCGGAGAGCCCGGAGCGGGCAGCGGTACTGGCGGTCCTCGATGCGACAAATCGGTGGCTTAGCTCACAGCGCTAGCGTTTCCTTACAATTAGCTTTACTTTGGTGTCCCTCGCAAACTACCGGGTAAGCATTTGTATCCTCGGGGTTTGTGCTGGGCCATATCAAGTCGTGTCTCATCTCAATCTCGAAGGAGTCTGTTGGGGTTCCCCGGTCAACGAGCTACCGAGTTTTTTCAGCGGAGTTGATCGGGAAGCACGAGCGGAGCGTCAGGGTGTGCCGCAGCGGGGCATGCCACTTCTGATCATTAGTCCGTCTGAATCGGGCTGGATAGGAGGTGACGCTCAGAATGATCGCTCTAAGTTGGCTGTCGGCGCTTTTGGCTCGGGTGATTTTCGCATCGGGTCAAGCGTGGTGGTAGGTCCGTCGTCCGGGGCCCCCACCCTTCGAGTGAGACTCAAGGAGTCGCATGCAACAACTGCCACTCAGACCCGCACTGCGGGCGTACATCATTGGAATGATTGCGCTTGCAGGAGTGGCGTTCTTGGTAGTGGCGCAAGTCGATCAGAATTTCCCAGGCAGATTTTCCGAGAACCTGTCGGGCATTCTCGCCTTTCTGATCGTCGGTCTCTTGCTGGAACTAGCCGAGCATAGGCTGGCAATCAGCGCCTCAGGCTCAATCTCCTTCATCGTTTATCTGGCGGCACTTCTCGTCTTCGGCCCCACATGGGGCGGTCTGCTTACGGTCATCAGCTTCGCGGCTGCGCATAGCCTCAACCGACGCCCACCACTGAAGATTGCATTCAACGCATCCCAGCAAATGCTCGCCATTCTCATCGGGGGGCAGATCTACCTCGGGCTTGGTGGTGTGATTCGGCCGACTTCACTCGACAGTTCTCTTGTGCCCTTTGGCGCGATGGTGCTCGCGTTCTTCGGGGTGAACTCCTTGGCGGTGAGTGCCGCAGTCGCTCTTGCGGAGAGGCGTGGTCTCGGTGAGGTGTGGCTGCGCAATACTTGGAG
>JAOUDR010000490.1 GCA_029859185.1 Gemmatimonadota bacterium | reverse complement strand
TCGCGGTGAGCGTTCAGGGTCCCGAGATGCCCCGGCGTTGACATGAGCCCGGGGGGCGACGGATTCCATGATAGGGAGTGGAGTCCTTTTTTTATTTCGCTTTGCCGAGGAGGAAGCACTGCCGGCCCCTTATCAACAGCAGGAACCGCGGGAGCAGCGCGTCCGGGTGAACCGGATGATCCGGATCAGCCCCGTCCGTCTGGTGGATGCCGACGGAAGCCAAGTGGGGATCGTGCCGCTCGAAGAGGCGTTCCGCCTTGCGACGGAACGGGAGCTCGACCTGGTCGAAGTAGCGCCGACGGCCCGCCCACCGGTCGTCAAGGTGATGGACTGGGGGAAGTACAAGTTCGAGCAAGCCAAGGCCGCTCGGGCGGCCAAGAAGAAGCAGCACGTGATCCAGATCAAGGAAGTGAAATACCGTCCCGGCATTGACGATCACGACTTCGATTTCAAGACGCGGCACGCACGGCAGTTTCTCGAGGAAGGCAACAAGGTGAAGCTCACGATGATGTTCCGTGGGCGGCAGGTGACGCACCCCGAGCTCGGTCGGGACGTACTCTACCGGGTGTTCGAAGAGGTCAAGGACCTCGCGAAGGTGGAGGCCGAGCCGCGGCTCGAGGGGCGAAACATGACGATGGTGTTGGCGCCGAAATAGACGGCAAGTCGGCGAGACGGCGAGACGGCAAGCGGCGGGCGGGGCACAGGAATTCGGGAGCACCGAATTCAGCGTCCGTCGCAGACTAGGGGATACAGCGATGCCGAAGATGAAGTCGAAGAGCTCGGCGCGGAAGCGCTTCAAGCTTACTGCCAAGGGCAAGGTCCGGCGGTTTCGGGCCTTCAAGAGCCATATCCTGACCAAGAAGCACCCGAAGCGAAAGCGGCGGCTGCGTCAGGCAACGACGTTAAGCAAGGCGGACGAGGGCCGGATCAAGCGGCTCCTCCAGGCCTGAGCGGGAGCGGTCCATGCCACGAGTGAAATCCACGACGACGCGGCTCAAGCGTCGCAACAAGATCCTGCGGGCAGCCAAGGGCGCCCGTGGGGCGCGCAGCAAGCTGTACAAGACGGCCAAGGAGACGGCCGAGCGGGCGATGCAGTACGCCTACCGGGATCGCCGCACCAAGAAGCGCGATTTCCGGCGGCTCTGGATCGTGCGAATCAACGCGGCCGCGCGCAGTCATGATCTGTCCTACAATCAGTTCATGGCCGGGCTGAAACGGGCTGGGGTGGAGATCAACCGCAAGCTGCTTGCGGACCTCGCCGTCAGCGATCCCGCGGCGTTCGGCGAGCTGGCCGCCGTCGCCAGACAGGGCAAGTAGGCCGGGTCTCCCGGACCGCACCCCTTATGGCGCCGGCCTCGCTCGATGAGCGGCTGGCGGCCATCGCCGCCCGGGCACACGACGTCGCCCGCGCGGACGCCCGCCAGCTGGACGACCTCCGAACGGAGCTCCTTGGCCGAAAGGCCGGGGCGCTCACGGAGGTTCTGCGCGCGCTCCCGTCGCTGACGCCGGACGAACGGCGGGTCGTGGGACAGCGCGCCAACCAGATCAAGCGCGAACTCGAGGCGGCGATCGGCGCCCGCCAGGACGAGTTGACCCGCGGCGAGCGGGCGGCGGCGGTGGATCTCACCATGCCGGCCCGAACCGCGTGGCGCGGGGCCATCCATCCCGTGACCCGTGTGGTGGATGAGATCTGCGACATCTTCCGGGAGCTGGGGTTTGCCCGCGTCGTCGGTCCCGAGGCCGAGACCGAGGAATACAACTTCACCAAGCTCAACATTCCGCTGGACCACCCGGCCGCGGACATGCACGACACGTTCTACCTCAAGCCCGGGGTCGTGCTGCGCACGCACACGTCGCCGGTCCAGGCGCGGGTCATGGAGCGCTACCCACCACCGATCCGCGTGGTGGTGCCGGGCCTCGTGTACCGCCGCGACCCGTGGGATCCGTCGCACGCGCCGGTGTTCGAGCAGATCGAGGGACTCGTCGTGGACGAAGGGGTGAGCTTCGTCGACTTCAAGGCCGCGATCGACTACTTCGTGCACCACTTCTTCTCCGCCGATACCGCGGTGCGGTTCCGGCCGTCGTTCTTCCCTTTCACCGAGCCCTCGGCCGAAGTGGACGTGCGGTGCCAGATGTGCCGCGGGAGCGGATGCTCCACCTGCAAGCAGACCGGGTGGATGGAGATCATGGGGGCGGGGATGGTCCACCCCGCCGTGTTCGAGTCGTGCGGCATCGATGCGGAGCGCAACACGGGCTACGCGTTCGGGATGGGGCCCGGCCGGATTGCGCTCGTGCGCTACGGGATCCCGGACATCCGCATGCTCTACCAGAACGACATGCGCTTCCTCGCGCAGTTCGCGGAGTAGGCCCATGATCGCGTCGATCAACTGGCTGAGTGCGCTGCTCGGGCGAGCACTCGATCCAACCGAGACGGCCCACCAGCTCACGATGCTCGGGGCAACGGTGGACGCCGTGGATCCGGTGCACCAGGACCTCGGCGACGTCGTGGTGGCACTCGTCGAGGACGTGGGGCAGCACCCCAACGCGGATCGGCTGTCGCTCTGCATCGTCAATGCCGGTGGCACACCGGTCGAGGTCGTCTGCGGTGCGCCCAACGTGCGCGCCGGTGCCAAGTACCCGTTCGCGCCGGTCGGTGCGACGTTGCCGGGGGGCCTGACGCTCGACAGGCGGAAGATCCGCGGCGTCTTCTCGAACGGCATGCTCTGCTCCGCGCGCGAGCTCGGGCTCGGCACCGAGCACCAGGGCATCCTCGAGTTGCAGACCGAGGCGGCACCAGGGACCCGCTTGCTCGATGCGATGCCCCTCGCGGATACGCAGCTCACGCTCGACATCACGCCCAACCGCCCGGATCTGCTGTCGCAGCGCGGCGTGGCACGTGAGCTGGCGGCTCGCCTCGGTGCCAGCGTGCGACTGCCCGAGTTTCCCGGGGCACCCACGGTCCTGGCCCCGCGCCGGGTGGGGGCGACCGGTACGGTCGCCGGCGTCGAGGTTGCCATCGAGGACACCGAGG
>JAOUDR010000489.1 GCA_029859185.1 Gemmatimonadota bacterium | reverse complement strand
CAGAATCACGACCCCCACATCCTCGAACCGGGCGTGCTCCTCCGGGAGTCCCAGGAAGTTCTCGCCCGGCGCCCACGGCAGCTTGTCCAGTCGGGCCGTCGGGCCGCCCGCCCGTCCGCCCACTCGAAACTCGTTCACGACCCGCTCACCCGCAGAAGATCAACGCCGACACGGCGGTCACCCACCGCCCGTCGTCCTGCGCCTCGGCGGTGCAGCTCATGTTCATGGTCTTGACGATTTCGCCCGACAGGAGCCACTGCTCCTTCCGCTGGTCCCACGCCTGATCCGGATCGAACGGGACGCCGAGCACGGTGGCCAGCATGCTCGCCGCCAGGTCCTCGGCGTAGTCGCCGGCGGACTGCTGACGCTGCCCGAACGCATGATGCTCCGAGATGTACCCGTGGTGGGAGGGATCGGCCGGAATCGCGAGCCCGATCGAGGCCGCCGCCAGGCGCGACGGCTCGTTGGTCTGTGCCTCGGCAACGACGGCGAAGACGATTTGCCCCGGCATGAGGTTCTTCGAGCCCTCCTGCGGCGAGACGAGTTGGCAGTTCGGCGGGAAGATCGAGCTCACCCGCACGAGGTTGTACGCCGCCACATGCGCTTCCCGCAGCGCCATCTCGAAGCTGGTGAGCTTCTCCTTGTGGCGCCCAACCCCCTTGGTCAGGAAGGCCCTGGTGGGGACGAAAGTCCGTGGATCGATCACCGCTCGTGTTCCTCGCGTTGCGGGGTTGGGGGACGACGCGCCGTCGGATCACGGCGCTGGCACTCCGGACACACTCCGTAGATCTCCCACCGATGGTGGTGGTGGCGAAACCCGTGCTCGTCAGCGATGAGCGTGCTCATCCGCTCGAACCGCTCGCTAGCGAACTCTTCCACCCGACCGCACCGCAGACAGATGAGGTGCTCGTGGTATCCCCGCGCCGCCAGCGGCTCGTAGCGCTTGAAGCCTTCGCCGAAATCATGCTCCTGAATCAGGTCCGCCGACTGCAACAACTCGAGAGTGCGGTAGACCGTGGCCTTGCCGACGTGCTCGCCCTGCCGCAGCAGCCCCTGCTCGATGTCGCCGACCGACACGTGCCGCTCTGCAAAGAACACCGCCGCCGCGACGACCTCCCGTTGCTGCGTCACGGGGAGCCCCCGATCCCGCAGATGGCGCCGGAAGGCCTCCATCAGCGCCCGGCCGTCAGCCGGCGGGGGAGGGCTCGTCACGGCTCGGGTACCACGCGGACGGCGCGATCTCGTCCGGGTAGTCGGTCTCGCGGGCGCGTTCCTGCACGCCCCGAATCACATCCGGCAGCACGGCGTCCGGGGTCTCACCCACGTCCTCGACCGCCACCTGCCCCTGACCACGTTCGCGCCCGCGGACCACCAACCCGTAGCTGCCGGTGTACACGTGCAGGCGTCCGGGGCCCATGCGCCTTGCCACCACCGCGGTCCCCCACTCACGGGCTTCCTGCCGTACCGGGGGGAACAGCCAGATCCGCTCGATCTCCCCGACCGGGATGCGCTCCGCCACGGCGACGGCCACGCGTCGCCACCCGAAGCCCACGGCTCCGCTCTCGGCCGGCTGCGCCGGCGGGGTCGCCTCCTGCACGGGCTCCGTCACGGCGGGGGAAGATACGGGCCGGGATTACCCCGTACAACCCGGCTCACAACAGGGCCACCGGATCCCGGTCCAGGATCAGCCGCACGGCTCCCCCTCCCGCGTGGGGCGCGCGTCGGGCAGCGTACCGGAGCAGCGGGCCCAGCCGCCGCGGCTCCCGCGTCCGGAGCAGGAGATGCCAGCGCCAGCGGCCTTTGATCCGGGCGAGTGGTGCCGGTGCCGGTCCGAGGATCTCCACCGGCAGCGACCGCGCGGTCACCACCCGCTCGAGCCACTCGCCAACTTCCACGGCCGCGGCCGCCACCACCTGCTCGTCGGTGGCGCTGAGCACGACGTGCGCGAGATCCACGCACGGGGGATACGCCGGGGACTGGCGGCTCGCCAGCTCGGCGGCGGCAAATGCCTCGAAGTCGTGCGCAGCCGCGGTGACCAATGCCGGATGGCCCGGGGTGCGGGTCTGCACGATCACCTCGCCGCCACGGGGCCCACGTCCAGCCCGACCCGCCACCTGGGCAATCAACTGAAACGTCCGCTCCGACGCTCGGAAATCCGGGAGGTGCAGCCCCGTATCCGCGTCCACGACCCCCACCAGCGTCACGTTGGGGAAGTCGAGCCCCTTGGCGATCATCTGGGTGCCGAAGAGGATGTCGATCTCGCCCAGCCGAACGGCGTCGAGAATCCGGGCGTGCGACCACTTGGTCCCCGTGGTGTCCGCGTCCATCCGCGCGAGGCGTGCGGTGGGGAACCGTGCGGCGAGCCACTGCTCCAGCTGTTGCGTGCCAACGCCCCGCGTCCGCTGTGCCTCGTGACCGCACGTCGTGCACGTCGTCGGGAGATCCCGCTCCGCGCCGCAATAGTGGCACCGCAATCGTGCCGGTGTGCGATGGACCGTGAGCGCAATCGAGCAATGCTGGCACTCCCATACGAAGCCGCATCCGGTGCACTGGAGGAAGTGCGCGAGCCCGCGACGGTTGAGCAGCAGCAGCACCTGTTCCCCGGCGGCCAGTCGGCCCCGCACCGCGTCGTCGAGTACCACCGTCCACGGCACCGGGCCAGCCGCCCCCACGCGTTCCGCGGTGGTCAGGTCGAGCAGACGCACTGGCGGGAGGGGTCGGGCGCCCACGCGCTCCGGCAGGGTCACTACCCGCAGGCGGTCCCGCGCGGCCCACGTTTCGAGCGATGGCGTCGCGCTCGCGAGGATGACCTGTGCGCCCTCCAGCCGACCGCGGGCCTGCGCCACCCGCCGCGCATGGTAGCGCGGCGCCTCGCCGTTCTTGTAGCTCGCGTCGTGTTCCTCGTCGAGTACGATGCACCCGACGCTGGCCAGGGGCGCGAACACGGCGGATCGGGCACCCACCACCACCCGCCGATCACCCGCCGCGATCGCCCGCCAGGCGTCGGCCCGTTCGGCATCGGACAGCGCGCTGTG
>JAOUDR010000488.1 GCA_029859185.1 Gemmatimonadota bacterium | reverse complement strand
CGGCGAGGAGGTGAAGATCTCCAAGCGTGCCGGCAGCTATCTGACCGTGCGCGACCTCGTCGACGACGTCGGCAGCGACGCCGTCCGGTACTTCTTCCTGATGCGCCGCGGCGATTCGCAGTTCACGTTCGACGTGGATCTCGCGAAGAAACAGTCGGACGAGAACCCGGTCTACTACGTGCAGTACGCGCACACCCGCATGGCCGGCATCTTCCGGAACGCGGACGTGGACCCGCTCACCATCGGGCCGGACACCGGCGATCCGGGCCTGCTCGGCGCGGACCTCGAGCAGGACGTGCTCATGCTCCTGGCGGACTACCCCACGATCGTCGCCCGCGCGGCGGAGACGCTCGAGCCGCATCGGGTCATCGCGTACCTCGAAGACCTCGCGCGGGCCGTGAACGCCTGGTATCACCACCACCGCGTGCTGGGGGAGCCGCCTGACATCGAGCGGGCGAGGCTCCTGCTCGCGCGCGCCGCACAGCTCGTTCTCGCGAACGGCCTCACGCTCTTGGGGATCACGGCCCCGGAGAGGATGTAACCGCAATGTCCCTGTTGGTCGTCGGCAGCATCGCGCTCGATTCCGTCGAAACACCGTTCGGATCCACGGCAGACGCCCTCGGCGGCTCGGCCGTGTTCTTCGCCACGGCCGCGGTGCTGCTCCACCCGGTACAGGTCGTGGGGGTCGTCGGCGACGACTTCCCGATGGACCGGCTCGAGCGCATGGCAAAGCGGGGTATCGACCTCGCGGGGGTTACCCGGGCCACCGGCGAGAGTTTCCGTTGGAAGGGGAAGTACTCGTACGATCTCCAGAATCGTGAGACCCTGGAGACCCGCCTCGGGGTATTCGCGGACTTCACACCTGAGATCCCGCCGCAGTTCCGCGGCGCGCAGCACGTCTTCCTCGGCAATATCGACCCGGAGTTGCAGCTTTCGGTGCTGGACCAGGTGGACGATCCCGCCTTCGTCGCCTGCGACACGATGAATTACTGGATCCAGGGCAAGCGCGACGTGCTGATGGAGCTGCTCCGCCGGGTGGACGTGCTCTTGGTGAACGATGCGGAGGCACGCGAGCTGTCGGGGGACTGGAACATCTACCGGGCGGCGCGCTGGATCCTCAGGCACGGCCCCCGATTCGTGGTGGTGAAGCAGGGGGAGTACGGTGCCGTGCTGGTCGGTGCCGACGGGATCTTCTACGTGCCGGCCTATCCCTTGGAGCAGGTGTTCGACCCCACCGGGGCCGGGGACTCGTTTGCCGGTGGCTTCATGGGTCATCTCGCCGGGAGCGGAGACACGTCCCCGGAGAATCTGCGACGCGCCATGGTGTTCGGCAGCGCCATGGGTTCGTTCGCGGTCGAGGAGTTCTCGGTGCGGCGATTCGACGAGCTGACGCCCGATGAGGTCCGCGCGCGCGTCCAGGCTTTCAGTGACCTGGTCCGGTTCGATCTCCCGGCCATGGCGGAGGAGGCGTGACCGATCGGTACCGGCAGGCGGGCGTCGATCTGGACGCCGCCGAGGCGGCCAAGCAACGCATCGTCGAGTCCGTGCAGTCCACCCGGACGGACTTGTCACGCGGGCTGCTGGGGGCCTTCGGGGGCATGCTGCGCCTCCCGCCCGACATCGCCGATCCCGTGCTCGTGATGAGCACCGACGGCGTCGGCACGAAGGTGCTGGTGGCGATCGACGCGGGGGTGCACGACACGGTGGGCGAAGACCTGGTGAACCACTGTGTGAACGACATTCTCGTGCACGGTGCCCGACCGATCGCCTTCCTGGACTACATCGCAATCGCGGCGCTGGATGTGCAGACGGTGGCGGGCCTCGTCGAGGGCGTGGCCCGCGGCTGCCGCAACCACGCGATGACGCTCGTGGGTGGGGAGACCGCACAGCTGCCCGACCTCTATCACCCCGGCCACTACGATCTCGCCGGCACGATCGTGGGGGTGGTGGGTGAGGCGCGCGCGTTGCATGGCGATCGCGTAGTGCCCGGCGACGTCCTCGTGGGGTACGCCGCGAGTGGGCTCCACACGAACGGCTACACGCTCGCCCGGAAGATCGTGTTCGATGACCTCGGGCTCGACGTCGGCGCGTCCGTGGACGCGCTCGGGTCGACCGTGGGTGAGGCGCTGCTCGCGGTGCACCGCTCGTACTGGACCGCGCTGCAGTCGGTCCTCGATCGGGTCCACGCGCTCGCCCACATCACGGGTGGCGGGATTCCAGGCAACCTGTCGCGGTCGCTGCCGGCGGGGTGTGCGGCGCACGTGCGGTTCGGCGCGTGGCCTGTACCGCCGGTCTTTGGCTGGCTCCGGGACGCCGGCGGCGTGGGTCCCGAGGAGATGGACCGTGTCTTCAACATGGGTGTTGGCATGATCGCGGTCGCAGCTGCGGACGAGGTGCCTGCCTTGCAACAGGCCGCCGCGGATGCCGGTGTCGAGACGTGGGAGATCGGTGCCATCGTGCGAGGTGACGGCGTGAAGGTCATCCGGTGAACCCCACGGAGCGTGCGGCCATGGGGCGAGCCCTGGAGCTGGCGCTGCGGGGCTGGGGGCGCGTGGCGCCCAACCCGCTGGTGGGTGCGGTCCTCTTGCGGGACGGCAGTCCGATCGGCGAGGGCTGGCACGCGGAGTTCGGTGGGCCACACGCGGAGACGGCGGCGCTGACGGCGACCCCGGATGCCCGCGGGGCCACGTGCGTGGTGACGCTCGAGCCCTGCGCACACCACGGGAAGACCGCGCCCTGCGCCGACGCGCTGATTGCCGCGGGGGTGCGACGCGTGGTCGTGGCCGTCCGGGATCCTGATCCCAAGAGCCACGGCGGGGTGGAGCGGATGCGGGAGGCAGGGATCGAGGTGGACGTGGGGCTGTGCGCTGCGGACGCCGCCGCGCTCAACGCGGCGTTCCTCTGGAGTGCGGTGCGGCCCGACCGCCCGTTCGTCGCCGTCAAGCTCGCTCACTCCCTGGACGGATTCATCGCCGATGTCGAGGGACGCTCGCAATGGATCTCGGGATCGGTCGCCCGCGATTGGGTGCACTGGCTG
>JAOUDR010000486.1 GCA_029859185.1 Gemmatimonadota bacterium | reverse complement strand
GGCGGACGGCCTGCTCCCCGGCGACACCGTCGGAACGACTCTCGGTGACGGGCGGCGCTCGCTCCAGTGGCGGGATGCCGGAGGATTCCACCTCTTCCTTTCCGGCTTCCTGCCGGCAGATTCCCTCCAGCTGCTGGCGCGCAGGGTGCGCTGAGGAGCGCGCCCTTGCCTTAGATTGCGGAAGCGGCACGATGCCGCTCCCGCTTCCACGACGTCAGGCCCATGTTCCATCTCAATAGCCGGGTACTCCAGTCATTGCTCGAGGGGACCGTCACCCCGAACGAAGTGCAGCGCATCCGGCTGCACGTTCGGGAGTGCCGCACCTGCGCGGGCCGGCTCGAGGAGTGGTCCGACGATCACCCGTCGGTGGCCGAGCGGTTTCCCGGCCTCGAGCGGGACGCCGAAACTGAGGCGACGATGACCGCGACCGGTCTCGTCATGATGCCCAGCTCGAGCCAGGTCCTCCCGGCGTGGCTGAGGCCACGGCGACTGATCTGGTATGGCGCGGGACTGCTGATCGTCGGCGCCGCGTCAGGCGTCGCCTGGATGCTGCGCCCCACGTACGAGGTGCAGACCGTCGTCCTCCCTGATTCGGCCCTTCCCCCGCTCCGCGCCCCCGACCCCAGCCAGTTTCCGGGCAACACCCCCAGGGCCGGCGACACGACTGGCGCGGAGACGGGGATCCCACCCCGAGTCGAACTGCTTCCGGTGTCCGACGATTTCCGCGCCATCACCGGGCGCGAGGCGGTCAGCCGTCTCGGGACGGCGATTCGGCTCATCGAGGGCGTCGAGCCGGATCACTTCGAGACCGGCCCCCCGGAAGTGGCGCCGGCAGCCCAGCGCGGCGCGGCGCTGATCCGGGTTGTCTACCGCGCTCCGGACGATGGTCGAGTGCATCTCGACCAGCAGTTCATCCGTGCCGACTCGACGGGGTTCCGACCCATCGATGACCCGGCACTGGAGAGTGGCGACACGGTGTACCGCGAGGCGGGGGGGCGAAGGAGCGCGACGTGGCTGGATGAGAGCGGATACCTGCTGACCCTGTCGGGGCCGCTCACCAACGCAGACCTCCGGGCGCTCATCGGGCGGATACGCTGACGCCCAGTCCGGCGGCCCGGCCCGTCGCCCACGCCCAGGCGAAGTTGTGGCCCCCGATGGGCCCGAAGGCATCGAGCACCTCGCCGCAGAAGTGGATTCCGGGGCAGAGACGGCTCTGAAGCGTCACCGGATCAATCTCCTCCAGTGCGACCCCGCCACCGGTCACCTCGGCCTTCCGGTACCCCTCGTCGCCGGTCCAGGGCAGCGGGTATGCCGACAGGAGTTCGACGATCCTGCGGCGATCATCCCGGCTCAGCTGCGCCAGCTGGCACCCGGCCCGCACCTGGCTCTCCCCGAGCAGCTGCTCCACGAGCCGTGCCGGGATGACCTCCCGCAGGGTGGACTGCACGGTCCGTGGCGAGCGCCGCTGCAACCGCGCATTCCACACCTCGGCCGACTCACGACTCCACGCGACCCGCAGTACCTGCCGCTCCCCGCCAGTGAGCCGGGACCGAACTGCGAGATGCGAGAGGTCGAGGACACTTGGCCCGCTGTATCCGCGGTGCGTGAAGAGGAAACCTCCCTCGCTCCGGAACCGCTTGCCGCCAACGCGGGCCTCGATCCTCACCTCGAGCGAGAGCCCCGACAGATGGGCATGCACCGGTGGGTCGGCGACGAGCGGGGTCAGGGCCGGGTAGGTCTCGCGGATCGTGTGCCCGAGCCGCCGCGCAATCGAGAGGCCCATGCCATCGCTGCCTGTCGCGGGTACCGACAGGCCGCCGGTCGCCACGATGACTGCGCCCGCCTCGAGGGGCGCCTGATCCTCGAACATCACCCCCCAGCCTGCGGCGGAGCGCTCGACTCCGGTGACCGCGGTCCCGAATCGCAGCTCCGCACCCGCGTCACGGGCTCCCGCCACCAGCCGGTCCCGCACGTCGCGCGCCCGGTTGGAGACCGGAAAGAGCTTTCCCGATTCGGCCTCCAGGGCGAGCGGAAGGCCAAGCACTTCCTCGAAGAAGGCCCGCTGCCGTGCGAGCGGCCAGCCCGCCAGCACTCGGCGCACGAGGTGCGGCGGCGACTCCGAGACGAAGCGCGCGGGATCGAGCTGAGAGGGAAGCACGTTGCAGCGACCGCCACCGCTGATGAGGATCTTGCGGCCGCCATCGCGGGTCCGCTCGAGGAGCACCACTCGGCAACCCGTCCCGGCAGCATGGATGGCGGCCATCAGGCCGGCCGCTCCGGCGCCGATCACGGCGACGGGAAGCATGGGGGTCACCTGCGGCACGGGCGTCTGTCCCTCATCGTTCCCCGGCGTGCGTCGTGCGGTCAATATGGCCTGAGCGTGGGTCCGGCGACATATTCCCCTGCGTTCGCCGCCATGCCGACCTCGTTCCCACGAAGCTGACCGATGAAGACCATCATCGAGCCGTTCCGCATCAAGTCGGTCGAACCGATCCGGATGACGACCACGGCCGAGCGCGAGGCGCGACTCCGCCAGGCGTCCTACAACGTCTTCCTGCTGCGGTCCGATGACGTGCTCATCGACCTCCTCACCGACAGCGGCACCTCCGCCATGAGCAGCAACCAGTGGGCTGCGATCATGCGGGGGGACGAGTCCTACGCCGGCAGTCCCTCGTTCTACCGGTTCGAGGACGCGGTCCGGGATATCTTCGGCTTCACGTATGTCTTCCCCACCCACCAGGGTCGGGCCGCCGAGCGGATCCTCTTTTCGCTGAAGTGCAGGCCGGGCGACGTGGTGCCGAGCAACACCCACTTCGACACCACCCGGGCCAATATCGAGTTCACCGGGGCGAAGGCGGTCGATCTGGTGATCCCCGAGGGGCTGCAGCCGTCGACGGTGCACCCATTCAAGGGGAACATGGACGTGGCCGCGCTCGAGCGGCTGATCGGCGAGACGGGGCGGGACCGGATTCCGCTTTGCATGCTGACGGTGACGAACAACTCCGGTGGTGGCCAGCCGGTCTCGATGGCGAATGTCCG
>JAOUDR010000487.1 GCA_029859185.1 Gemmatimonadota bacterium | reverse complement strand
ATGCGCGAATGGGTCGAGAATGACCCCGACCTGAACGCGCTCCGTTCCGACCCGCGCTACACGGCGATCATCCACAGTCTCGCCGCCGGACCTGCGCAGGACTGACACGCCGGTCGATGGTCAGGTCCCGCTAGAGATCTCTCGGTCCGACCGCCCGACCGGGTGAGACGGCCACCGACTCTTCGTCGAGAACCCGCGAGGGATCTTCTCCCGGGTTGACGAAGATGTCCTCCTCGATCCGGTGCTGCCGGTCGTGGAGTTCCTTATACCGGCCGCCGAGCGCCATGAGTTGGTGATGCCGGCCGCGTTCGACGATCTCCCCGTGCTCGAGCACGAGGATCTGATCGGCGCTGCGGATCGTGGAGAGCCGGTGCGCGATCACGAACGTGGTGCGCCCGCGCCGGAGGGCCCGCAGCCCTTCCTGAATCAGGCCCTCGCTCTCGCTGTCGAGGCTCGATGTGGCCTCGTCCAGGATGAGGATGCGCGGGTTCGCGAGAATGGCGCGGGCGATCGCGATCCGCTGCCGCTGCCCGCCGGAGAGCTTGACACCCCGCTCGCCGACGATCGTGTCGTAGCCGTCCTCGAAGTCGCTGATGAACTCGTGGGCATGCGCGATCCGCGCCACCTCCTCGACCTCGGCGCGCGTCGCGTGCGGCTTCGAGAAACTGATGTTCTCGGCGATCGTCCCGTCGAACAGGAAGTTGTCCTGCAGCACGACCCCGAGATGGCCGCGATAGTCGTGCAGCCGCAGCGTGGCGAGGTCCACCCCGTCCACGAAGACCCGCCCGGTCTCCGGCGCGTTGAATCCCATGACCAGCGAGATGAGCGTGCTCTTGCCGGATCCGCTCGAGCCGACGAGCGCCGTGGTGCTGCCGGCGGGTGCGTGCAGCGACACACGCTTCAGCACCGGCGTTTCGGGCACGTAGGAGAAGACGACATCCTCGAACGTGATGTCCCCCCGCACGTCGGGGAGCGGCTGCCGGTTCCGGTCGTCGTCCTGCTCCGTATTCATCCGTTGGAGCTCGCGAATGCGGTCGAGTCCCGCGAAGGCCTCGCTGATCTGGGTGCCGATCTCGGCGATGCTGACGAGTGGCATGGCGACGAGCCCGGCGAAGAAGACGTATTGGACGAGCTCGCCCAGCGTCATCGTGTTGGCGAGAATCGCCCGCCCGCCGATGAGGATCACAATGACGCTGATCGCACCCACGATCACCGTGGTGAACGCGGTAATGGCCGAGACGCCCGTGATGGTGGCGGCCACGTTGCGGAACAGCCGGTGCACGCCCTTGGCAAAGACAACGCGCTCGGCCCGCTCCGCGACGTACGCCTTCACCACACGGATCCCGCCGAGTGACTCGGCAAGTCGGCCGGTCACTTCCGCGTTGATGCGGCTGCGTTCGCGGAAGATCGGTCGGAGCTTCCGGAACGCGACCGCCATCGCGCCGCCGAACGTCCCCAGCACCAGCAGCATGATGACGGTGAGCTTCCAGTTGAGCGTGAACAGGAAGACCAGCCCGACGACCCCCGTGATGAATCCGCCCACGAGGCGCACGAGCCCGTTCCCCACGAGGTTCCGGATCCCTTCCGCGTCGCTCATGATGCGGGAGATCAAGATGCCGGACTTGGTCGAGTCGAAGAACCGCACGGGGAGCTGCTCGACGTGCGCTTGCACGGACTTGCGCATGTCCGTGATGGCTCGTTGGGCGGCCACGCCGAGGATCTGGCTCATCGCAAACGAGGTGATGGCTTGCACGACCGTGGCCGCCGCGAGCACCAGGGCGAACGGGGTCAGGAGGTCCGCGCGCGCCTTGTTGATCACGTCGTCGATCACGTACTTGGACAGGAACGGCAGGACGAGACCTGCGGCCCGGTTCAGGATCATCAGGACCGCGCCGAGCGCGAGGCGGCGCCGGTGCGTCCAAACGAGATCGCGCGCCTCCCGCGTCACGTCGGACAGCTGGAGGCGGCGCTTCTTGTCGTCTGGGTGGGGCCCGCGACCGTGAGGACGTTTCATGGGAAACGCAATGTACCCAAATCGAGCGATCGACGGATCGACGGATCGAGGGGTCGAGGGATCGGGGATCGGGAGACGGGAGCCGGACGTGCTGGACGGGACTCGGTCGGCGGGTATCTTCTCGCCCCATGTCCCTGGCCCTCATGACCAGTGGTGGGAAAGACGGCACGCTGGCGCTCGATCGGGCGCGGCGGAGCGGGATGGACGTGCGCTGGCTCGCGAGCGTGTTCGAGGGCAACACGGGACGACTCCGATTCCACGGTATTCCCCACCAACTCCTCGAGGCACAGGCCAAGGCGCTGGGGTTGGAACCCGTCCTCAAACGCACGCACCCGGATACGTTCGAGCAGGCGTTCGACCGCCTGCTCGCCGACCTCCGCGACCAGGGCTGCACCGGCGCGCTGTTCGGCAACATCGCCCTGGCGGACGTCCGGGCGTGGTACGAGGAGCGCGTGACCGCCGCCGGGCTCGCGCATCACGAGCTGTTGTGGGGCGAGCCGTCCATGGAGCTGGCGTACGAGGTGGTGGAGCGCGGCTACCGCGCCATCGTGGTCGCCGTCAACCTGCAGATGCGCGCCGTCCGCTTCCTGGGCCGGGAGTTGGACGCCGACCTCCTCACCGAGATCGGGATCACCGACGACCTCGACCCGTGCGGCGAGCGCGGCGAATACCACACGTTCGTGTTCGACGGGCCGGAGTTTCGTTCGCCGGTGGGGTTCGCGACCGGCCACGCGCTCGAACGTGAGGGCCACCGGTTCCTGGACCTGCGGCCGACGAACGGGGTGGCGTAGGGGTGACGGCAACCGCGCAGGGACGACCACAACGCGTGGGGGCGACCCGCCGGGTCGCGCCTACCTGGACAACGGGGCGGCGTAGGGGTGACGGCAACCGCGCAGGGACGACCACAACGCGTGGGGGCGACCCGCCGGGTCGCCCCTACCTGGACAACGGGGTGGCATAGGGGTGACGGCAACCGCGCAGGGACGACCACAACGTGTCGGGGCGACCCGGCGGGTCGCCCCGAC
>JAOUDR010000485.1 GCA_029859185.1 Gemmatimonadota bacterium | reverse complement strand
TCGGTGCGCCATTCCCCGTGACCCGCGGCAAGACCTTCTACGTCCAACCGGGCACAGCGGGGCGTGCGGCAGCGGCGGCGGTGAACGCCCCCGTGGCGCGCACGGCGCGCGGGGCCCCGGGCCGCTCACCCTCCCTGCATGGACGCGTCTCGCTCGAGGCCAACGCGTTCGAGTCGACCACGCGGTGGCAGAGCAACGATCTCGAGTCCGTCACCCGCCGGTTCGCCACGCCCGCGCTCGGCCTCCGCGCCGTCGCGGCCGGCCTGCCCGGCGGGGTGAGCCTCAACACCAACCTGCGAGCCTTGTATCGCTACAGCGACCCCGAGTTGATTAGCCCGACCTGGGCGGTGCAGGTCTATCAGGCGAGCCTCACGAAGGCGTTCTCCGGCAGCGTGCCGGTCTACCTCGAAGCCGGAAGATTCACCAACCGCTACGCGAGCTTCAGCGGCGTGTGGGACGGGCTCCTCATGCACGTGGGTGGCCGTGGGTTGGGAGCGGGATTCGCGGCGGGGTTCGAGCCGGACCGCGGCGACCAGGGCGTGTCCACGACGCTGCCCAAGGTCGCGGGGTTCGTGACCTACGATGCGGGTGACGGCCCAGTGCGCTACGCCACCGACGTCTCCGTCAACCACGTCCGGCCCACGGACGACCGGCCGGATCACACGTACGCCGGCTGGTCCCAGTACCTCCGCGTCAGTCGGCTGCGACTCGGCAGCGACCTGCAGGTCGATCGGAATCCCGAGACGGATCAATGGGTGATCACGCGCCTCAATGCCACGGCGTCGATCCCGATGGTGACGGGTCTCGAACTGCGCGGCCGGATCTCCATGTTTCAGCCGTATCAGTTCTGGCGGACCACCAACCTGATCTCGTTCCGCCGCGACCAGGGCAGCGTGGGGCTCTTCTTCTGGCGACCCCAGGGTAGTCTCAGTGTGGACTTCACGGCAGCCCGCCTGGAAGGGGGCGAAACGAGCTACACCTATGCAGGCACGTTCAGTCTGCTGCGGACACCGGTGTTCGGGCTCGACTTCAGCGCGTCCGCGAGCTACTGGACCCAGGGCGCCTTTACGGCCCTCTACGGCACCGGTGGGATCGCCCGCGGCTTCGGCCCCGTGATGACCCGTGCGTCGTATCAGCTGTACCGCGCCGGCGACGACGCCTTCCGGTCCCTGAGTCACACGGGCGACCTGTCACTCTCGATTCCGCTCGCGCGCAGCGTCTACGCGACGCTGCAGGGTCGGATCCAACGCGGCGACAACCTCTGGACGAACGGCCTGTTCGCGGGCCTCTGGACCGCCTTCTGATGTCCGACTCTCTCCTGACCGCGCTGCTCGCCGCCGGACTCATCGCCTTGGTGATGATCCCCTTCTACCGCCGGCACCGGAAGCTCGAGCGCGCGACGGCCGAGGCGGAGGAGTTGGCTGCGCGCTACGGGCTCAACGAGGCGGTCTCACTCCACCCGGTCGTGGACGTCGGTGCCTGCATCGGGGCGGGCGCCTGTATCTCCGTGTGTCCGGAGGGAGACGTCCTTGGGCTGCGGAAGGGGCAGGCCTTCGTCGTGACCGCGGCGCGGTGCATCGGTCATGGCCTGTGCGAGCGCGCCTGTCCCACCGAAGCGATCGAGCTCGTGTTCGGCTCCGCGAAGCGGGGCGTGGAGATCCCGCGCATCACGCAGCACTTCGAGACGAACGTGCCGGGTTTGTACATCGTCGGCGAGCTCGGCGGGATGGGCCTGATCCGCAACGCGTTCGAGCAGGGACGGCAGTGCATCGAGGGCATTGCGCAGGCGCCGAAGGGGCCGGCGGACGCGCTTGACGTCGTGATCGTCGGGTGTGGGCCAGCCGGCCTGTCCGCCTCACTCCATTGCCTCTACCACGGACTGCGCTTCGTGACCCTGGAGAAGGAGGACATCGGCGGGACGGTGCGCTACTACCCCCGCAAGAAAATCGTGATGACCAGCGCGGTCAAAGTGCCGGGGTACGGCAAGCTCTCGTTCCGGGAGATCACCAAGGAGGAGCTGATCGAGATCTGGGAGGACATCGTCAAGCGGACGAACTTGCAGGTGGACACCGGGATCACCGTCACCGGCGTGACACGGGATCCCGATGGGATGTTCACGGTGACCAGTTCTGGTGGCACCCACCGGTCCCGACGGGTCGTGCTGGCCATCGGCCGCCGTGGTGTGCCGCGCAAGCTGAACGTACCAGGTGAGCAACTTCCCAAGGTCATCTACTCGCTGCTCGAACCCGAGGTGTACCAGAAGGATCGCGTACTCGTGGTTGGCGGCGGCGACTCGGCGATCGAGGCCGCCATGGCCCTCGCGGATCAACCCGGCAACGAGGTGACGATCTCGTACCGCGGTGACAAGTTCAACCGCCTCAAGCCCGGCAACCTCGCGCGGATCGAGGAGGCGGTGCGTCGCGATCGCATTCGGGTACTGTGGAAGACCAACATAGTCGCGATCGAGCCCAAGGCGGTCACCTACAAGAACGGCACCACGGAAACCCTGCCAAACGACCTCGTCGCCGTGTTTGCCGGCGGCGAGCTGCCGCTCAAGTTCCTGGAGACCTGCGGGGTCAAGGTCGACAAGAAGTTTGGCGAGCCCCGGAGCGCGGGCTAGCGGGCGAGGAGAACCTCCCCGAGCAGAGCTGTCCCTGTCGCCTGCGAGATCGCCAAGCGCGTGCCGTCAACTCGCCCTTCGATCCGAGTGAGGTAGAGCACGCCGTTCGTCCGCCCCAGGCCGTCGATCCGCAGACGATCGGCGTCGACGGTCCTCCGTGCGCCGCCTTCCACCCCCAAGGCGCGCACCAGATCGCCGAGCGGGAACGAAATCACCGCCACCCCATCCTGCCAGATCACCAGCGCCGGGCCGGCGGTGTCCCCCCGCACGCTCCATCCAGCGGCAGACGGATCGCGCGCCGACCACTCGTCGACGCGAACCAGCCCGCGGTAGTCCCCAATGGCGAGCGGCACTGGACTCGGCCGGGCCGTGTACCGGAACCCGCCCCGGATGTTGGACTCCGGCTCCGCCGGTATCAGC
>JAOUDR010000484.1 GCA_029859185.1 Gemmatimonadota bacterium | reverse complement strand
ATGGTCTGGGCCGAGATAAAGAACGGCAGGATGCCACCGAGGAACAGGCCGATCACGACCCGCGGATCCACGATGTCGAGCTGGATGGGCGCCGCGCCCTGCGGGGTCACCGCGTTGGCGTAGGCGGAGAACAGGGCGAGCGCCGTGAGAGCCGCCGACCCGATCGCGAAGCCCTTGCCGATGGCCGCGGTGGTATTGCCGAGTGCGTCGAGACCGTCCGTGATCTTGCGGACCTCGGGGCCGAGCCCGCTCATCTCGCTGATCCCGCCGGCGTTGTCCGCGATCGGGCCGTAGGCGTCCACGGACATCGTGACGCCCACGGTCGCCAGCATGCCGACCGCCGCGATGCCGATACCGTAGAGGCCCGCGCTCGTGAACGCGACCCAGATGGCGCCCGCGATGAGCAGCATCGGGAGGGCGGTGGATCGCATGCCGACCGCCAGACCGCTGATGATGTTGGTGGCGGGGCCGGTCAGGGAGGCCGCGGCGATCATGCGGATCGGTTTGGCCGCGGTGTAGTACTCGGTCACGAGTCCGATGGCGATCCCGGCGAACGTGCCGACCACCACCGCCCAGAACGGTCCCATCTGCGTCTTGTCGACCAACTGGACGTCGAAGGCGCCGGTGATGAAGTACGCCGCCACCAGGAACAGGCCGGCCGCGATGAACGTCGCCCAGCGGAGGGCCGCGGCCGGACTGAACCGCTCGAGGACCCGGAACAGCGCGATGGCGATGAGACTCGCCGCCAGGCCGGCCAGGATATATAGGAGTGGCAGGGCGAGTCCCACGAGCCGATCCCCAACCATGGGGCTCGTGGCCGCGATCGCGATCGTCGCGATCACCGCGCCGACGTAGCTCTCGAAGATGTCGGCGCCCATCCCGGCCACGTCACCGACGTTGTCGCCGACGTTGTCCGCGATGGTCGCGGGATTGCGGGGGTCATCTTCCGGGATGCCCGCCTCCACCTTGCCGACGAGGTCCGCGCCCACGTCCGCGGCTTTCGTGTAGATGCCGCCGCCGACGCGCGCGAACAGGGCGATGGACGAGGCGCCCATCGCGAAGCCCGTGATGATCTCGCTGAATGCCTTCCAGGCGTCTTCCGTGCCGGGTGTGCCCAGGAAGACCCGCAGCACGAACCCGATGCCCAGGAGTCCAAGGCTCGCGACCGCGAGACCCATCACCGCGCCGCCGCTGAACGCGACGCGGAGGGCGAGCGCCTGTCCGGAGCCGCGTGCAGCCTCGGAGGTGCGCGAGTTGGCCCGCGTGGCCGCCTGCATCCCGAAGAAGCCGGCAAGCACCGAGCAGATACCGCCGCCCAAATAGGCGATGGCCGTTGACCACCCGATCAAGAGCCCCAGCAGTACGGCAATGACGGCGAGGAACGGCAGGAGCACCATATATTCGCGTCGCAGGAACGCCATGGCGCCGGTGTGAATGGCTTCCGCGATCTCCTGCATCAGGTCGGAGCCGGGGGACTGCCTGCGAACGTACGCGTACGTGAGCCACGCAACGAGCAGGCCCACGGCGCCTCCCGCCAAGGCAAGCGTCGGCAGGAGTGAGAGGATCTGGTTATTCACTGTAATTCCCCAGGTGATTGTAACGTTGCATTGCTTCCTCGATACCGTCGGTGACCCAGCACTCGACGGCCTCCACCATCAACGGCAGGCGTGTGGCAAAGATGTCCAGCTCGGCGGGCTCGAACGGGGCGAGCACGAAGTCCGCCAGGTCATCGAGCCCTTCCGGGACCGGCCCGACGCCGATCCGGAGTCGGGCGTACGTGCGTGAACGGAGCGCGTCTTCGATGCTGCGGAGTCCGTTGTGGCCCCCGGGCGACCCTTCCGCGCGAAGGCGAAACGTGCCCAGGGGGATGGCGGCATCGTCCACGAGGACCAGGAGGTCTCGTGCCGCGTCAAACGCAGGCTCGTCGAGCAGCGGTCGCAACGCGACCCCGCTCAGGTTCATGTAGGTCTGGGGTTTGACGATCACCACCGGCTCCCCACCCCTTTCCCCTCGCGTCACCCGTGCCGGTCCTCCGCGCCGAAACGCCGGCAGTTGCCAGCGCTCGGCTACGACATCGGCGAGGAGAAACCCGGAGTTGTGGCGCGTCGTGGCGTACGCAGCCCCGGGGTTCCCCAGGCCGACGATAGCGCGCAGCGGTCAGTCCTCGCTGCCTTCGTCCTCGTCACCAGCCTTCGGCTTACGGATCAACTCGGGCTCGGTCGACTCCTCGCCCTCGACGCCCTCGACGCCCTCCGCCGCCACCGGCTCGGCCTCGATCTTCGGCGCCACCACCGTACAGATCGTCTTCTTCGGATCCGTCAGGATCTCTGCGTCCGCGATCGTCACGTCACTGACGTGCAACGATTGCCCGACGCGCAGGTCCGTCACGTCGAGGTCCAGGCGGGTCGGGATGTCCTTGGGCAGCACGCGGATGGTGACCTCGCGCATCACCTGATCGAGCACGCCCGCACCGTTCCGCACGCCTTCCGGCGACCCGACGAGGTGGATGGCGAGCTGAATCGTGAGCTTCTCACCCGCGTGGATCTCGAGGAAGTCCACGTGCAGGATTTTGGCCTTGAAGGGATGGCGCTGGATCTCGCGCACCACGGCCTTGACGGGCGATCCCTCGACGTCCAGGTCGAACACGGCGCTGCCGACCTCGAGTCCTTTCAGCGCGTGCTCCAGATCCGATTCCACGAGGGTGAGCGACTCGGGTTCCCGCCCGTGCCCATAGATCACGGCGGGAATCTGCCCGCCGAGCCGTAACTGGCGTGCCGCGCCCTTTCCATTGTCCGTCCGACGCCGCGCGCCGATTGCTACCGCTTGTGCCATGCTCTGCTCCCGATTCTCCCGCAAAGGTCCTGAATGCCCGCAACGGGACCCCCTCCCCATCCGCCCGTCATCCCGTCATCCCGTCATCCCACCATCCCATCATCCCATCATCCCGTCATCCCGCCTGACTGTCAGTGCTCAATCGAACAGTGAACTCACCGACTGATCGCTGTGCGTGTTCCGAATTGCTTTGGCCAGCAACGGGGCCA
>JAOUDR010000483.1 GCA_029859185.1 Gemmatimonadota bacterium | reverse complement strand
GTCGTGAGGCCGGTAAACGTCGCCGTGTACGAGCCATTGCCGTTGTCGGTGGTGGCGCCGATCTGACCGGTGCTGCCCCCGACGGACGCGGCGAACGTGACGGTGAGCCCGCCGCTCGCGAGTGCGTTCCCGAGCTGGTCGCGCGCCTGCAGGGTGAGGGTCGTCGTGGCCCCGGCCGCGACCGTGCTCTGGCCGACCGTGACGAGCGACGCACCGGTAGACACGGGCCCGACCGTCCCCGTGGCGGTGAACTCGGCTGTGAGCCCGGCAGCCGTCGCGGTCAGGCGATTGGGACCGGCCACCGCCCCCAGCGTCCACGCCGTGACGGCGGCGTGGCCCGCCGCGTCGGTCACCTGGGCAGCGCCACTGAGCGTGCCGCCGCCCTGCGAGACCGAGAACGTGACCACGGCACCGGGTACGGCGTTGCCCGCGCTGTCCGTCACCACCACGGTGGGCCGGATGGCAACCGCCGTCCCGGCGGTCGCCTGCTGGTTGTTGCCGGTCGTGATCTCCACGGCCGACGGCACACCCGGGATCACGGTAACGGTGGGACCCGGCGACGTTACCGTACTGCCGGCGATCGTGGCGCCGATCGTCGCGGGTGAGCCCGCGGCCAAGCCGGTGAACGTCGCGGTGTAGGTGCCGTTGCCTTCGTCGACCACCGGACCAACGGCGCCGCCGCTGGTGCCTCCCGAGATCGCAAACGCCACGCTCAGCCCCCCGCTCGGCAGGGGATTCCCGAACTGGTCCCGCGTGCGCAACGTCAGCATCGCGGTACGACCCGCCGTCACGGTGTCGCGTGAGGTCGTGATCCCGGACATGGCGGTGGAGACTGGCCCCGTGACCCCGCCGGCATTGAACAGCACGGAGCGTCCGCCGGTCGTGGCGAGCAACGTGTTGGCCCCCGGCGCGGGCCCCAGGGTCCAACTGCCAGGGCTCGCGATGCCCTGCGCGTTGGTGATCTGCACGGAATCGGTCAGGCTGCCGCCGCCACCCGTCACGGCGAACACCACGGTCACGCCCGCAATGGGGTAGCCGTTACCATCGCGCACGCGCACCGCGGGCGGAATCGGGACGGGTGTACCGACGGCGTTGGCCTGCCCGTCACCGGCGGCGACGCTCACGTCAGCAACGATCTGCGCGACACTGACGTCGAGGTACGCGACGACCGTATCGGCCCGGGCCGTGATGACCGCCGGAGCCGCCTGCAGCGCCCGGATCGTCCCGCGCTCGCCCACGGTGATCGCCGTGGGATCGGACGAGCTCCAGGTGAGGGCCGGCGTGGTGATCAGGGAATCACGGGTGTCCCGCACCTGCACGAGCACGACGGTGTCGCGCTGCAGCGCCGACAGCGTCAGCGACGGGGCGGCGAACGTCACGGACTTGGCCACGCGATGGACGCACACCACCACGGTGTCCGTGAGGCCTGCGTACGACGCGACGACGCGCGCCTCGCCGTCGCCGCGGGCCGTGACCACGCCGCCCTGCGTCACGCTCACGATTCCCGTGTCGATCGGCGTGAACGTGGCGGGCACAACGGCGGCGGGCAGCCCCTGCACGTCTGTCCCCTGCGCGACGAGGGTCCGCGTCTCGCCAAGCCCCGTGAGCGAGTCCGGGCTCGCGACGGTGATCGACCCGTAGACGACGGTCATGGGCCATGTGGTCTCGACGTCGTGGATCAGCTCGGGCGCCGCGACGGACCCGGTGATCGTGACCCGCCCGGCCCGCCGGCCCCGCACGATGCCGCGGCTGTCCACGGTTGCCACCGCCGTGTCACTCGACTGCCAGTGTGCCCGGCTGGGGCCGCCGTCCGCGGCGGGGGCTGCCTGGATCACGAGCAGGGTGGTGTCGCCGAGCACCACCACCGAGTCACCGACGACCGAGAGCGCGATCGAGCCGGCGTCCAGACCGGGGGCCGTCACTTCGTCGAGGAAGCACGCGCCGAGGGCGACCGTGACCATGGCGGTACGGGCCACGGCACGGAGCGTTTCGGTTCGGCTGCCTCGCTTGATGCTGTGGCGGCTCACGCGCGCGTCCTCCTCACCACCGTGCACGGACATCACCCTGCGCCTTCGTCACCGGTCAAAACCCGGCAAGCCACCCACCTCGGCGCGGAACGTGATGCGCGGTTCATGCCCATCCCGCCTGCTCCCCGCGGTGAGGGGCATGCGGACGGGTGTCCCGTGTGTTTCTCTCTACCAGGCCTACGCGCAGATCGGAGGTATTCCCGGTTGTGACGTACCTCACAAACCCCGAGCGTCAATTCCGTCGCCCAGTGTGCACAAGATCGCAAAACGGAGTGCGATGATCTGTGTGCCGGGACACGTCCGGAGACAGTCTGGAGGGGTGGGGAAAGGCGTCCCAGGCGGCGCGGTCACGTGCCCACGCCGGCGGGTCGGGAGGGCCTCGGGGACAACTCCTTGCTGCGATGGAGTTTCCGGTGGCACCGCCGGTTGGGGCGGTGCGGGAGGCTCAGAAGATCAGTCGGGGAGCGCTGCCCGGCGGCTCAGGGTCCGGTCGCACGCCACACCGTGGCTGGGTGCGCGGGTTACCCGGATGGGGGACGCCGCGTTCCGCCGGTCCGCATGCCGGCTTGCCCCAACTCCCGCTCGATGCGGTAGCGGTCGGCGAGGGCCGCGGCGAGAGAGTAGGAGGGCCAGGCACCGGGCTCACCGCTTGGAGGGTGGCGTCGCCAAGGCCCGGAAGCGGGCGTCGCCTCGGAAGAAAGTCCCACCGCGGATCCGCCCACCAGTTGGCGATCAGCGCGGTTGGGTCATCCGCACGATCTCGTCCGCCTGACCCGTCAGTTCCCATCGGATGAGGGAGACCGGGATGACGCCGGCGGCGCCCAGCTCATCCATGAACCCCCTGAGTGTGAACGCGTCACCCAACTGCCGGGCACGCTCGGCCAGCAGTTTCTCGATCTCGACCTTGCCGATCACGTAGCTCGTGCCGTAGCCGGGCTGCTGCAGGTACAGGTGCTGCTCGCCACGGACCAGGTTCCCGTCGAGACTCAGCCACCCGCGCGGCGTGTTGGCCGAG
>JAOUDR010000030.1 GCA_029859185.1 Gemmatimonadota bacterium | reverse complement strand
GCCGAACCTGCTGATCCAGGCTGGCGACGGTCGCATGGTACGGCTCGGCGACGTGGGGGAGGTGCGGGAGCGCGAGGTGCTCAGCCGGATCGAGCGCGAGAACCAGCAGTACCAGCGCTACGTGAGTTACGAATTCCGCGGACCGTCCAAGCTCGGCGACCGGACGCGGGACGCCGTCATCGCGTCCACCCGGTTGCCGGATGGGTACTCGATCGAGGGAGAAGATGACTGGCGTTGGGACGAGGAGGAACAGCGCCAGATCTGGATCGTCCTCGGGATCTCGCTGCTCCTCATCTACATGGTGACCGCCGCGTTGTTCGAGTCCGTGATCCAACCGTTCGTGGTGCTGCTCACCGTGCCGATGGCCCTCGTCGGCGTGTTCCTCATCTTCTACTTCACGGACGCCAGTTTCACCCGGGAAGCGTGGATTGGGGTGATCACGATGGGGGGCATCGTGGTGAACAACGCGATCCTCCTCGTGGACCATGTCAACCAGCTCCGCCGCCGCCACGGAATCCCGCTGCGCGACGCGACCATCCAAGGCACCCTGGAACGCGTGCGCCCGATCCTGATGACGAGCTGCACCACGATCCTCGGCCTGCTGCCGCTCGTGTTGTTCAGTGAATCCGCCGACGCGAACATCTGGAACGCGCTCGGCCTCTCACTGATCGGCGGGCTCACGAGCTCGATGGTCCTCGTGCTGACCGTGACGCCGGCGCTCTATTTGCTGGCGGAGCGGCGGGGGGAGAGGCGGAGTGAGGCAGCGCGGCAGCGCGGCAGCGTGGCAGCACTGGTACCGGGCTAGCGGCGTCCGGCGCGCAACATGGCGAACGGGCGACCGTTGATTGAGCCACGGAGGTTTGCTACCGCCGCAACGAGTTGTGCGTCAAGGCTGTACAAGTCGCCAAGTGTGGCCACCATGGCATCCCCCTCAGTTAGGCTGCCGATAGCAATGTCGAAGAAGCGCCGCATCTCGCGCCGCCCGAGTTTGGCGTTGCCTTCAGCAATGTTGTTGTGGACCGACCAGGCGGCTCGTCGTACCTGGGGGACGACGACAAAGCGCTCGGCCGACGGGAGTCCGTCAGTCAAGCGATAGATAATCCGAACCAGTCGCCGTGCGTCTTGCCAGACCTCGAGGTGATGATGGGTGTTCACAGCGGAACGGTAGCGAAGAAGGCCGCGCAAGGAGGTACCACGTTCATGCACACTACCACGTTTCGTTGCGACTCCCGGCTGCTGCCGCACTGCCGCCCTGCCGCGCTGCCACTTCTCCTGGTTCTCTCAAGCTGCGCACCGGCGGCAGACGGATCACCAACCTGGAAGGGCCGAATCGATACCCTCCCCTCCGGCATGATCGTCGTGACCAATCCCGCCACCGGCGTGTGGGACTCCGCCTCGGCGTGGCGCGTCGTGGAGGAACTCCGGATTGGGACGCTGGACGGACTGGGGCCGGACCTGTTCGGGCAGATCAATGCCCTGGAGGTGGATCCGGCGGGGCAGATCTACGTGATCGAGGGCCAGGCCCAGGAACTTCGGGTGTTCGATGCGGACGGGCGACACGTGCGAACCATCGGTCGCAAGGGAGGGGGACCGGAGGAGTTCAACCAGCCCATCGGTCTGGCGTGGGCGCCCGATGGCACCCTTTGGGTGGTGGACCCAGAGAACAACCGGATCTCCGTCATCGACACGGCCGGCGCATTCGTGACGAGTCACCATGCGCTTGGCGGATTCGTGTACATGCCGTGGCCGGGCGGGTTCGATACCGCCGGGGTGTTCTACAACTACGCCCCGGACATGAGCGCGGCTGGCTTCCGCATGTTGCTCGTGCGGTACGACTCGACGCTCAGCCCGATCGATTCGATCCGCCCACCGTGGTATGAAGGACCGGAGAACTTCTTCGAACTTGTGAGAGACCGTGGTCGGATGCGGACGGGGGTCCCGTTCAGTCCGAGCCTCGACTGGGCGCTCACCCGCAACGGTGACTTCTGGTTTGCCATGACGGGGCCCTACGAGTTGTATCACCGCACGGCCGCGGGCGACACGCTGCGCAAAGTGACGCGCGCGTTCGAGCCGCTGTCCGTCACGTCGGAGGATGTGGACAGCGCGGTCGCCCGCCTGGAGTGGTTCACCTCCCAGGGTGGCAAGGTAGACCGTTCCCGGATCCCGGGTGTGAAACCGGCAATCGGTGGCTTGATCGTTGCCGATGACGGCTCGCTCTGGATCGAGCTCGTCACGCGCGAGCGCGAGGACCAGGGCCACGCCTTCGACGTGTTCGATCCCGAAGGTCGCTACCTCGGCGGCGTACGGCTCCCCTTCGCCCTCCGCCTGTATCCTGTGCCGATCATCCGCAATGGCTTCATCTATGGGGTGACGGAAGACGAGCTGGAGGTGCCGTTCGTGGTGCGGGCGAGGATTGAGAAGCCGTAGCGACGGACCGCGCTGCCCCTCTGCCCCTCTGCTCTCTCCAACCGAGGGACGCTCACCTCACGACGTATGATCATGCACCATCCGCCATCCCTCCGGCCGCCGTTCCCAGATCACGGTGAACGGGCCCGTGGCCGTGACGGAATCGCCGCGGGTCAGGACGTAACGCGCTGTCGAGAGCACGTAGTCGGCCCCCATCATGCGCACGGTGAAACCGGCGAACGTCAGGGAGTCGCGTTCGGCGCCTGGCTCGAACCGCGCCGCGTAGCGGCCACGGATCTGCTCGTACCCGTAGATCGGGCCGCGTGCGGTCACGAAGGTCGTCGCCGAATCACGCGCGTACGTGATGAGGAAGCCGTCGAGGTCGCCCGCATTCCAGGCGCGCGCGGACTGGGCCATCAGCGCCTGCAGCTCAGGGGTGGGATCGGACGGTGGTGTCGGGGATGGTGCGCAGCCCACCAGGGCCGCCAGGAAGAGCATGAAAGGTCGCATGGGGCCAAGCTCCTCGGTCTTGCCGGCCGGCGTCAATGGCCGCGGACCAGTGCGAACCGGTCTCCTCCGCACCCTCGCGCTTGCGATGGCGGCACGGCGGCGAGGGGCGACGAGCTGGTGGCGCCGTAAGATACTGAGAGACAACGGCTTGGAGTAATGCGGGACCGTTGAATTCGGGACTTGGACCGGGTATCTTTCTAAGGCTCCACCCGGGGGCCGTCGGGCCCCTTTTTCCGTACCCCGAGGAACATCCATGACCGCCCCGAATCAGCGCGAGCGCATCCTCCCGCGGCTTATCGAGGACGAGGTGAAGGAGTCGTTCATCGACTACTCGATGAGCGTCATCGTCTCCCGCGCCCTGCCGGACGTCCGCGACGGGCTCAAGCCCGTGCACCGCCGGATCCTCTACGCGATGAACGAGCTCGGACTGGTTCCGAGCCGGCCGTACAAGAAGTCCGCGACGGTCGTCGGCGACGTGCTCGGCAAGTACCACCCGCACGGGGACACGGCGGTCTACGACGCGCTCGTGCGCATGGTGCAGGACTTCTCGCTGCGGTACCCGCTGGTGGACGGGCAGGGGAACTTCGGCTCGGTAGACGGTGACTCGGCGGCGGCGTACCGGTACACGGAAGCCCGGCTCACGCCGATTGCCATCGAGATGTTGGCGGACATCGACAAGCAGACTGTCGCGTACGCGCCGAATTTCGACGACCGGCTGGAAGAACCCACGGTACTGCCGTCCAAGTTCCCGAATCTGCTCGTCAACGGCGCGAGCGGCATCGCGGTGGGCATGGCGACCAATATCCCGCCGCACAACCTCGGTGAGGTGTGTACGGCGATTCGGCACCTCGTGGACAACCCCGACTGCGACCTCAAGGATCTCCGGAGGATCGTCACGGGGCCGGACTTCCCCACGGGCGGGTTCATCTATGGCCGCGAGGCCATCAAGGAGTGCTACGAGACGGGGCGGGGGCGGATCATCATGCGGGCCCGCGCCCAGATCGAGGAGCGCGAGTCGACGGGCAAGCAGCAGATCGTCATCACGGAGATTCCGTTCCAGGTCAACAAGGCACGCCTCGTCGAGCAAATCGCGGCCCAGGCGCGCGACAAGAAGGTGGAAGGCGTCTCAGACCTCCGGGACGAGTCCGACCGCGACGGGATGCGGGTCGTGATCGAGTTGAAGCGCGACGCCAACGCGGAAGTGGTCCTCAACCAGCTCTACAAGCGCACGCAGATGCAGGCGACGTTCGGTGCCATCATGCTCGCGCTGGTGGATGGCCAGCCCCAAGTGATGGGGCTGAAGGAAATGCTCCAGCATTTCGTGGAGCATCGGCACGTGGTGATCGTCAAGCGCACCGAGTTCGATCTTGGCGAAGCACGGGCGCGCGAGCACATCCTGGAAGGCCTCAAGATCGCCGTCGACAACATCGACGAGGTGATCAAGATCATCCGCGGCGCCAGGGACGTGGAGTCGGCGGACGCGGCGCTGCGGGAGCGGTTCACGCTCAGCGAGCGGCAGAGCAAGGCAATCCTCGACATGCGGCTCGCCCGGCTCACGGCGCTCGAGCGCGACAAGCTGGACGCGGAGCTCGGCGAGGTGCAGGCGTTGATTGGCGAGCTGGAGGGGATCCTCGCCTCGCGCGAGCGTCGGATGGAGATCCTCAAGGAAGAGATGACCCATCTCGAGAAGAAGTACGGAGATGCGCGGCGCACGGAGATCGTGTCCGACACCGGCGAGTTCAGTGTCGAGGACCTGATTGCCGAGGAGGACATGGTGGTGACCATCTCCCACTCGGGCTACATCAAGCGGATTCCGGTGACGACCTACCGGCGGCAGCGGCGCGGCGGTCGCGGGCTCGCGGGCATGGGAACCAAGGACGATGATTGGGTGGAGCATCTGTTCATCGCCTCGACCCACGACTACATGCTGTTTTTCACCCAGAACGGTCAGGTCTACTGGCTCAAGGTATACGACATTCCGCAGGGCGGTCGCGCGGCTCGCGGCAAACCGGTCATCAATCTGATCCAGATCGGCGAGGGCGAGCGGATCGCCGCCTTTCAGGCGGTGCGTACCTTCGATGACCAGCATTACCTGATCTTTGCCACCACCAACGGGACGGTGAAGAAGACGGTGCTGTCGGCGTACGGCAATCCGCGCGCGACGGGCATCAACGCCATCAACATCGAGGATGACGACGAACTCATCGACGTGCAGGTCACCGATGGGTCGAGTGACATCGTGCTCGCGACGCGTCACGGGATGAGCATTCGGTTTGCGGAGGGGGACGTGCGGGAGACGGGTCGGGCCACGGCGGGCGTGCGCGGGATCTCCCTTGGGGACGACGATTTGGTCGTGGACATGGTGGTCGTCCGCCGCGACGCCACGCTCCTCGTCGTCACGGAGAAGGGGCTCGGCAAGCGGTCCGAGCTGGGCGACTACCGGGTCCAGCGGCGCGGCGGCAAGGGCATCATCACGCTGAAGCACACCGAAAAGACGGGCGCCATCGTGGCCCTGAAGGAAGTCCTGCCCGAGGACGAGTTGATGATGATCACGCGCCACGGCGTCATCATCCGCGTCCCGGTGGACGGGATCCGCGTGATCGGCCGGAACACCCAGGGCGTGCGCGTCATGAACCTCGATGCCGGGGACACGGTGGTCGATATCACCCGGGTCGTGAAGGAAGACGAGACGAACGGGGACGAGGAACTGCCGGAGATCGTGGCGCCAGGGCAGGATCAGCGGGAGATGGATGTGTAGCGGGGGCCTCCAGGCTCCCGTAGATTCTGGGCATCGTGACCCATGAGACCCTCGAGGCCGCTTGCGGCCGCGTCACGCTCGACGCCATACGAGAAGCCGCGGCGGGCCTGATTGGCGTCGCGGTCCGTACCGAACTCACGCCGGTGCCAGCCCTCGAGGTCCTTGCCGGCGTCCCGGTCTACCTCAAGCTCGAAAGCCAGCAGCCAACGGGGGCGTTCAAGCTTCGCGGCGCCTGGACGGCCATCCGCCGCCTGCCGGACGAGGCTCGGCGTCGCGGGGTCATCACCTACTCCAGTGGGAACCATGGGCAGGCCGTGGCCTATGCCGCGCGCCGGTTGGGCCTCCGGGCAGTCATCGTGATGCCGGAAACGGCGCCGGCGCTCAAGGTTGCCGGCGTGCGCAAGTGGGGTGGCGAGGTGGTGCTCGCCGGTACCACGTCCGAAGACCGGCGCGCCCGGGCGATGGAAATCGTCGCGGCCGAAGGCCTCACGGTCGTCCCCCCGTTCGATCATCCGGATATCATCGCGGGCCAGGGTACGGTGGGCCTCGAGATCGTGGAAGATCTGCCGGACGTTGCCCTTGTGGCGGTACCCGTGGGTGGGGGCGGCCTCCTGGCCGGCATCACGACCGCCGTGCGGGCCGTCCGTCCTGAGGCGAGGGTGACCGCCGTCGAACCGGATGGCGCGCCCGCGATGCAGGCCTCCCTTCAGGCGGGGCACTTGGTCCGCCTTGCCGAGACCCATTCGATCGCCGACGGACTGCTCCCGGTGGTCGTTGGTGAGCTCCCCTTCGCGCTGGTTCGCGACCACGTGACGTCGGTCACCGTTTCAGACGCGGCGATTCGCGATGCTACCGTATGGCTCCTTCGAACCTGCGGGGTGCTGGCGGAGCCATCGGGGGCGGCCACCACGGCGGCGCTCCGCGCCGGCCTGCTACCGGCGATCGGACCGACCGTGCTGGTTGTGAGCGGGGGGAACGTGGATCCAGCCTATGTGACGCGACTCGAAGCGGATCTCGCGTCGTGAGCGCGCCCCTTCCGCCCGAAGCTCGCGCGAAGATCCTCGTGGCGGACGACGACCCGACCTTGCTCAAGACACTCGCGTACATCCTCCGTGGGCAGGGGCACGAGGTCGTGGTGGTGGAAGGTGGCGACCGGCTCATCGAGATCATGGAGCGGGAACGCCCCGATCTCGTCATGCTCGACATCATGATGCCCAAGGTCGACGGCCTGCAGCTCCTGGAACGCATCCGCGCGTCCGAGGCTTGGGAGGGTCTGCCGGTCCTGATGATCTCGTCGATGCCGCCGGAGGACGCGACGGCGCGGGCACTCGGGCTCGGTGCGGACGACTTCGTTTCGAAGCCGTTCCGCGTGAAAGAGCTGGTAGCCCGTGTGACCGCCCGCCTGCGCCAGAGCCGACAGTTCCGGGCGGTGCTGGAACATGCCGAGCGGCGTGATGCGGAAGCGCGGGCCGCTCTCGACGAGGCTCGGGTCCGGACCGAGATGATCGACATCCTGCACGAGATCACCGACACCCTCAAGCCGGATGAGATCTACCAGATCCTCGCGCGTCGGGTGGCGCGGGTGCTCGGCGTGAGCCGGTGTTCGATGGTGCTCGCGCCGCCCGGCAGCAAGATCGGGATCGTCGTCGCGTCGCACGACAACCCGATGGTGCGCAACCTCGAGATCCAGCTCTACAAGTACCCCGAGATCCGCCGGGCGCTCGACCTGGCGCAGCCGGTGCTCGTCCGTGACGTGCGGACCGACCCGCTCTACGACGAAGTGCGGCGGGCCTGGGCGGTCGACAAGATCGATGTGCAGACCCGCTCGGCCATCGCGATCCCGTTCAGCCTGCGCCAGGAGCAGCGCGGCGTGTTCTTTCTCCGGACGACCGATGTCGACAAGCCGCTCGAAGAGGGCGACGTCCACTTCGCCAGCGCGGTCATTGGGGCGGCGGTGAAGGCGATTGACCGCGCGCACGATCTCGAGAGTGCGATCAGCGATCGGGCCCGGCTGCTGGAATTGGCCCACACGGACGCCCTCACGGGCTGCCTCAACCGCCGAGCGCTCGTCGAGCGGCTCCAGGGGGAAGTCGAGCGGGTGAAGCGGTACGATCAGACGCTCGCGCTGCTCCTCATAGACCTCGACAGGTTCAAGGACGTCAACGACAACAGGGGTCACCTGGCCGGCGACATGGTGCTGCGGCAGATTGGCCAGCTGCTGCGCCGCGAGGTCCGCGCCGTGGACATGGTGGCCCGCTACGGGGGTGACGAGTTCGTGATCGTCCTACCCGAGACCACCCGGGAGGGGGGGGCGGTGTTCGCCGAGCGGCTCCGCCATCGGATCGCGGCGTACGACTTCGCGGAAGTGGGGGAACCGTTGTACGTTACGGCCTCGATCGGCGTCGCGGCGATTCCCGGCCCGTCCGTGGACACCGCCGACGATCTCATCGCCCAGGCGGACTCGTCGATGTACACCGCCAAGGGCGGCGGACGGAACCAGGTAGGGACATGAGCAGTCGGCGGTGCCCGAAGTGCGGTACGGTCTTCACCGGTGAAGCGCGGTTCTGCGCCAAGGACGGGAGTCCGCTCGTCGATGTGGCCGTTGCCGGCACGTCGGGCACGACGATCCGCAAGGCCTACAAGCCGCCGTCTGCGGAGCGGTTCACGCTCTCGAGCCAGCGCATCGACAACCGTTACGAGGTGGTGAAACGCCTGGGCGAGGGCGGCATGTCCTACGTCTACGAGGCGAAGGACCTCACCCGCGGCGAGACGATCGCGATCAAGATCCTGTCCCCGAAGCTCTCGGCCGACACGAGTTCCGTGCAGCGATTGCGGCGTGAAGCCGGTCTCGCCATGCGCCTCGAGCACCCCCACGTCTGCAAGATCATGCGGCTCGGCGAGACGGAGGACGGCCTCATCTATCTGGTGATGCCCTACCTGAAAGGCGAGCTGCTGTCCGACCGCGAGGGGAAGGTTGGCCCCCTGCCGGTCGACCAGGGGGTCGAGTGGTTGGGCCAGATGTGCTCCGGTCTGCACCACGCCCACCAATTGCACATCATCCACCGGGACCTCAAGCCCGAGAACGTGATGATCGTTCCCGGCCCGGACGGCCGGGATATCGCCGTGGTCATGGACTTCGGTCTGGCCAAGGAGAACCGGGCGGACCCGAGCATGGCCAAGCTCACGGCGACGGGCATCATCCTGGGAACCCCGGAGTTCATGAGCCCCGAGCAGATCCGGGGACGGCCGATCGACGCGCGGAGCGACGTGTACGCCCTGGCGATCGTCGCCTTCGAGATGTTCACCGGTAAGCTGCCGTTCTCCGGCCGCAGCGCGCAGGAGATGATGATTGCGCGGCTCCGCGGCAAGCCGGCTACCGTGCGGCAGTATCGCCCGGAGTTCCCGGCGGCGCTCGAAGGGGTGCTGATGCGCGCGATGGCGGTCGAGCCCGACCAGCGGTACGCGACGGCCCTCGAGTTCGGCAAGGCGCTGATCGATGCCGCGGCGGATCCGGCGATCGCCGGTCGGGTGGCGCATCTATTGAAATAGGGCGGTCAAGGCGGTCATAGGCGGTCGAGGGTGGTCAGGCGGGCGGGTCGGGAGATTCCCGCCCGCTTTCTCGTTGTCGAGGTTCCACTTCTTCGAAGGAGCGCGTGTGCGACAGCTGCTGTGGGCGTGGGGACTGCTTGTCGTCGGGGCCGGCAGTGTGGCCGGCCAGACCGTGGCGATCAGAGCGGGACGGCTGATCGATGGCACCGGAGCCGCCCCGGTACGCAATGCGGTCATCCTCGTCGCGGACGGCAGGATCACGGCCGTCGGTCCGGATGTCCGAGTGCCGGCCGGAACACCGATGATCGACCTGTCCGCGTTCACGGTCCTGCCGGGGCTGATCGACGCGCACGTGCACATGACCGGACCGGTGCTGGGCGAGCCCGGGTGGGAGAACGCCCTGGTGCGCGAGGCGCCGGCGGACGCCGCATTGCGCGGTGCCGACCACGCCCGCCGGACGCTGGAGGCGGGGTTCACCACGGTCCGCAACGTGGGGGCGAGCGGCTTCGCGGACGTCGCGTTGCGTGATGCGATCAACGCGGGCAGGGTCCCCGGCCCGCGCATGCTCGTGGCGGCCCACTCGTTGGGGATCACCGGTGGCCACTGCGATCTGTCGAACGGCTTCGTGCCCCACGTGCTGGGCGAGGATCCAGGCCCGGAGCGTGGGATGGCCGACGGCCCGGACGCCATCCGCGCGGCAGTCCGCTATCAGGTGAAGCACGGCGCCGACGTCATCAAGATCTGTGCGACGGGTGGTGTGCTCTCCGAGGGGGATTCGGTGGGCGTCCAGCAGTACATGGCGGATGAGCTTGCCGCCGTGGTGGAAGCCGCGCGCATGGTCGAGCGCCGAGTCGCGGCCCACGCGCACGGCACCGCAGGCATCAAGGCAGCGGTCCGGGCCGGAGTGCACTCCATCGAGCACGGCTCGATCCTCGACGACGAAGCCGTCGCACTCATGAAGGAGCATGGCACCTATCTCGTCCCGACGCTGACGGCCGGCGAAGCGGTGGAGCGCCTCGCCCAGCGCGGCATCATCACTGGAGAGCGAGCGGACAAGGCCCTGGCGGTTGCCCCCAAGATGCGCGAGTCGATTCGGATGGCCGTCACGGCCGGCGTAAAGATCGCGCTCGGGACCGACGCGGGCGTCATGGCGCACGGTACGAACGGACACGAGCTTACTCTGATGGTCGAGTGGGGTGGGATGACGCCGATGCAGGCAATCGTCGTCGGCACTAGTGCCGCGGCCGATCTGCTCGGCTGGTCGGGCCACATCGGGACGGTGGCGCCGGGGCGATACGCGGATCTGGTGGCCGTCCGGCGTGATCCCCTCGCCGACATCACTGCGCTCGAAAGCGTGGACTGGGTGATGAAGGGTGGGGAGGTCGTGAAGGGCGGACCGGCGGGCGGGCGGACCGGCGGGCCGTGATGCGGCTGCACGTCGGAACGACGGCACGGCGGAACGCCAAGGGCGGGAAGGGAAGCAGTCCGGCCTCGAGGGTGCTTGCGCTCGGCCTAGTGACAGGACTACTCTCGGCGCCCGTCGCGCCCGTCGCGCCCGTCGCGCCCGTCGCGCCCGTCGCGCCCGTCGCGCCCGTCGCGCCCGTCGCGCCCGTCGCGCCCGTCGCGCCCGTCGCGCCCGTCGACTCCCCACGCGTCCTCATCGTCGTCGCGCATCCCGACGATGACGCGATGTTCGCCGGCACGGTCTACAAGATCACCCACGTGCTCGGTGGCGCGGTGGATCTCGCCCTCATCACGGATGGGAGCGGCGGCTTCCGCTTCGCCCAGCTCGCCGAGCCGATCTACGGTCTCGATCTCACGGATGAGCGGGTGGCGCGGACGCACCTTCCGGCCATCCGCAAGCGGGAACTCATGGCCGGTGGGGCCATCGTCGGGATGCGCAACTATTTCTTCCTCGACGAGTACGACGACGCGTACACGGAGAACGTGGATACGGTCCTGCGATACCAGTGGGATGCGGAGCGGGTGCGCACGCGGCTGGCGGACGTCATGGCGCGTGGGGCCTACGATTTCGTCTTCGTGCACCTGCCGATCGTCCCATTCCACGCGCACCACAAAGCGGCCACGATTCTGGCACTCGAGGCGGCGGGCCGGCTACCCGCGGAGGATCGGCCGATCGTGCTGGGCGGGTTCGTCGGTACGACCCCTGGTGATACGCTGCACCGCGGGTTCCGCGAGCATCCCGGCTATCCCATCACCCGGGTCCGCGCCGACGTCGCCCCGTTCGTTTTCGATCTTCGCGAGCCGGTCGATCCGGAGGGGCGGTTGGACTACCGGATCGTGGTGAACTGGCTCATCGCGGAGCACAAGTCGCAAGGGACGATGCAGTTGCTGGTGAACCGGTCCGGTGTCGAGCGATTCTGGTACTTCGCGGCCAACCCCGACACCGGGCTCGAGCCCACGGGGCAGCTGTTTGCGCGCCTGGCGGTGCCGGCACGCGACCTGCCGGGGCGCTGACCTAGGGCAACTCCGCTTGGCGCAGGAGGGCGCGGGCGCGCGAGATGGGGACGCCGAGGTTGGAGCCACCGAACTCGGGGAGAATCGCCGACGTGACGGCAACGACCTCTCCGCGGAGGGAGAGGACGGGCCCCCCGCTGCCACCGGACGTGGTCTCGGCGTCGTAGACCACCGCCTCTCGCGTCACCTGACTCACGATGCCGGCGCTTGCGAGCGGTGCGACCTGACCGGTCCGCGCCAGGCGGGCGCCGAGCGTCCAGAAGTCCACGTTACCTTCCGCGCGCAGCTCCGCGAGAAACTGGGCATCAGCGCGGGCCATGAGCGCCCGCATCCCGAGTGGGTACCCGAGCACGATGACTTCCTCCCCCACCTGCGCCACCGACCGCGCAAGCGGCAGGGCGGGCAACGCGCGAATGGCGCCCGTGCAGCGGAACAGGGCGAGGTCGACGCTGTCACTCACGGCCTCGAGTTGCAACTGCAGTGAGTCCGGCACGCCCGGGATGTAGGCGATCATCCGTCGCATCACGGGGATCCACCCCTGCGCGGCGACACGCCGGGCGGCGTCGTCAAAATCCCAGGGCCGCGCGATGTGCCGGTTGGAGAGGAGCAATCCGTCCTCGCTCACCACGAATCCAGTGCCCGTGAACAGCGCTTCGAGGATGGGGGCTCGCTCGTCCGTGGTGATCAGCGGCTCC
>JAOUDR010000482.1 GCA_029859185.1 Gemmatimonadota bacterium | reverse complement strand
CACCCGCGCGCGCCGGGGCGTGCTCCACCGGGACCTCGATACCCGCCGCCCGCATCATCGTGGCCGCGAGCGCGTTGACGTCGGTCTCGATCCCCGTGCCCACGTTCGTCGCGAGGTCATCGAGCGAGCGAGGCGGCACGGGACGGGCCTCGGAGGCCAGCAGGTTGGCCCGGGCGACGTCGCCTACATACACGTAGTCCCGCGTTTGCTTGCCGTCTCCATACACCACGATCCCCGAACGGTTGCGCAGGCGGCTGCCGAAGATGGCGACCACCCCCGCTTCGCCGTGTGGGCTCTGTCGCGGGCCGTAGACGTTGGCATACCGCAGGGAGCGCACGCTGATCCCATGCAGGATGGCGTACTGGGCAAGGTAGTACTCGGATCCGAGCTTGCTGACCCCATAAGGCGAGACCGGCAGCTTGGGCGCCGTTTCGGGATGCGGGAGCGCATCGCTCTCGCCGTACACGACGCCCCCTGACGAGGCGAAGACCACGCGCTCGACCCCGCCCTCCCGCGCCCCCTCGAGCAGGTTGAGCAGTCCCAACAGGTTCACGTCCGCATCAAACCCCGGATCGCGCACCGAGACGCGCACGTCCATCTGGGCCGCATGGTGGTTGAGGACGGAGAATCCCCCCGTGGCGAGCACCGCCCGTGCCTCCGGCGCGCGCACGTCGGCCTCGACGAACTCCGCGCCGGCCGGGATATTCTCGCGGCGCCCGCTCGAGAGGTTGTCGAGCACGGTGACTGCGTACCCGTTGGCGACATAGACATCGGCGACGTGCGAGCCAATGAACCCCGCTCCACCCGTCACGAGTACTCGTTTGGCCATGCCACTCCCTCAATGCTTGTGGAAAACGCAGCGAAAGGTACAACGAAAGCGGCGGGTGCTCAGCCGGTCCGCGGGTGCAGACCAAACCGAGCCCCGCCGCGTCACTCAAGCACGGTCAACTACGCCGGCATCTTGGCGACCAACCGGACCGGCACCGAAGCCGCGTTGTTGGCAGCCGTGCGGATGCCCGGGGTCAAAATGGCCCGTATCACGGTCGTCGCCGACCGCTCGCGCACGTGCACCACCTCGACCTCGGCGAGCACGTGGGAGCCGGCAGGGTTCAGGGCGGCAAGCTCCGGGGTTGCCAGCACCTCGAACCGATCCCCGGGAACGAGACCGACGTTCCGGCCCAGATCGATGAACAGGACATCATCCTGGTTCGGGATCGGGGTCACCTCAGCCCGCGCGACGATGAGCCCTTCGATGCCGCCGGAAACCGGCTGCGGGCGTCCACCCATGGCCCGGGGGTACGGCTCCACCGGCAACACCTGCTGACCCGCCCGCACCTGGTCGTATTGCTCGACGATGGTCGCAATGGCGTCGCGACCAGTCACGCTCACCACCCGGGCAATCCCGGTCGGCGTGACGATCCGACCCCAGCCCTGGCCGACGTCGCGCCCGACGTGGGCAAGCAGGAGCGAGTCGCCAACCTGATAGCTCGCGCCCTCCGGGGCGGAGACGCGAAGCTCCTGGAACTGCATGGCCGTGGCAGCCTCAGCTCCCCGCAGCGTCCCGCGGGCCGTCCCAAGATCGGCGATGCCGTCCACCATTCCCCACGGCAGCGACTGTCCTTCGGTCAGGAAGCCGGCACGGTAGAAATCACCCGGCCGCACACCCCGGTACGACGTGGTGGGACCGATCTGGATCGGGCGGTTCTGTTGGGCCACCGGAATCCGCGAGAAGATGGTTGGTCCCGCCTGCACCGAAGGTGGTGGGGCAGCCGGCAACGCCTCGGGCAACTCCACCATCTCGACGGGCCGCTGTGCGGCCTGCTGCTCGACCACTAGCGTGTCCTGCGGCGGGACGACCGGCGCTGCCACGGGCTCGGTCGGCTGCTCCGGCACCATGGCCACCTGGGTGTGATCCGCCGGCACAAGCAGCAACTCCTCACCTGGGAAGATCCAATGCGGGTCTTCCACGACGGCCGTGTTGATCCGGTAGATCTCGGGCCAGAGGAATGGATCCCCCATGTAGAGCTGCGCGAGCCCCCACAGGGTCTCGCCCACCTGCACCACGTGCCGTTGCGGCCGCGGTCCAGTTAGCGTGGTATCCTGCGCCGCCGCGGGCACAGCCAGACCGCCGGCGAGCCCGATGGCTAGCGCGACAGCACCCAAGTTCTTGCTCACCATAACGTTACCCCTTTCCCGTCCGTCCCAGGACGGGATCGATCATGGGACCTGGCGCCATCCACACCCCAATTTGCGACAATATATAAGTCCATGGCTTACAACGCCATAGCCCTGCACTCATAAAGTTGCATGGCATGTGGGCACGGGGAGAAAGATAGGGACGGGGGGCGGGGCGCGGTGTGAGCGGGAGCACAGGGGGAAACGCAGGAGGGGCAGGAGGGGCAGAAGGATAGACCCGCTTCTGCCCCTTCTGCCTCCCCTGCCGCTCGTCCTCTCCCGCTCCTTCGCCCCTAGAACGGCAAATCGTCCTCTTCTTCATCGAGGGCTTCCGGAAAATCGTCAAACGACTCCGACTTCCCTTCCCCGGTGGCCGGCTTGGCGGCGCGCGACCGGGACGGCTCGGGGCTGTCATCCCCGCCACCACCCGAACGCCCTGACAACATGATCATCTCGCGCGCGTTGATCTCGGTGGTGTACCGGGTCTTGCCCTCGCGATCCTCCCACGTGCGGTACTCGATCCGTCCCTCGATGTAGACCTTGTCGCCCTTCTTCAGGTACTTCTCGGCAAGGTCCGCGAGTTGCGAGAACTTGGTGTTCCAGAGCACCACGCGATGCCATTCGGTCTTTTCCTGGCGCTCACCCGACTGACTGGACCACTGACGACTGGTAGCGACGGAGAGGGTGGCGACCCGCGCACCGCCGCCGGTGCTGCGTACCTCGGGATCCGCCCCGAGGTTTCCGATGAGGGTGACCTTGTTCAGACTGCGACTCACGAAGACCTCCACTGGACTCGGGGTGGGCACCGGACGGGGATAACCTACCGGACGCCGGTCCGGAGCGTCAACCAAACGAGCGCGGGAGGGGGCGGGA
>JAOUDR010000481.1 GCA_029859185.1 Gemmatimonadota bacterium | reverse complement strand
GAGTCCACTGAAAAACGGGCAGCAGTCCAGCCACGACCCCCTTGTTGGCGGGGAAGATCAGCTGGGGCGGCTCGGGCAGCGTGATCGTGAAGTCGGCGCACGTGAACACCAGCTCGACGTTCTGCCCGTCGAGCACCCGGGCACACATCTGGTGTCGGCCTTCGGGAATCATCCCGGTGCGCAACACCTGATCCACGTATTGCTGATCCCGGCTGACGGTTTCCCAGTCGAGGATGTCGGCGCTCGTGAAGATCTGGGTGACCGGCCCGAAGCCGAACGAAATCGGCGGGCTCACGACGCGGGCCAGCTCGCCGCGCTCGGCGCTCTGGACCCAACCCTCGACCCGGAAATCCTGGGGCGCCGTGCCGCTGTAGATCAGGTTGAGGACGGCCATCTGGGGGTTGCGTTCCCAGTCGGCAATGAAGGGCGATGGAAACGGCTGGACGAAGAGGGTCGCCGTCCACCCCGGCGCCTGCGCGGCGGCCCGGGTCGGATGCGCCGCTGCGACGAGTGCGGCGACCAGCAGCACGACCCGGCACGCGGCCTCGCGTGGTCGCGGCCCCGTCGGGCGCAGTCTCCGGGCGGCCGTTGCGTCGGACATGCCCGTCAACTCATTTTGGTGGAGTCACTTGCCCAAGCACCGAGCAGGCGGAGCAGCTCATCGGCCGTCTCGAAGCTGCGCCGTTCCGCCGTGCCGAGGCGCTCAACCACCCCGGCACAGGTCGGTGGGTCACCGGCCGGGGCCAGCCGCAGCTTGAGCACGAAGTATCCGTATCCTGTGTTCACCACGTTTCTCCCTCACCCCGGCGGCCATGTCGCCTGCATGCGCTCATCTGACGCGACCTCAAGCTCGGCCCCGCTTGTCAGCGGGCCGTGAACCGGGCGTCAACCGGGTGTCAGCCGGGCCATGCTGACCCTGCACACGCTTGGGTCACTGCGGCTTGACGGGCCCGAAGGCGAACTGCTCCGGGGTCGCCGGAAAGAGCTTGCGCTCCTGGTATACCTGGCTCGGCGACGGCCTCGGGCCGTGCCGCGGGAGAAGCTGGCGGATCTGTTGTGGGGATCGCGGCCGGACGCCAATGCCCGCCAATCATTGCGCCAGGCCCTCCTCAGCCTGAAGCGGGCCGTGCCCACCGGATTCGATGCCGACGCGGACGCGGTGACCCTGGCAGCCGACGCGCTCGAGTTGGATGTCGATCTCTTTGAAGCGGACCTCGCGGCCGCACGGCGGGCGGAGGCGGTTGCGCGTTGGCAGGGTGACTTCCTCACCGGGTGCGACGACGTGGGCGATGAGGCCTACCGTATCTGGGTGGAGGGCGAGCGAGAAGGTCTGCGCAAGCGCCTGCAGGTCGCCCTGGCCGAACTGGTGGATGACGCGGAGCGCCGGGGAGACCCGAGCGGGGCCGTCGCATGGGCAGAGCGATGGGCCGACACGTTTCCGCTCGACGAGCGGGCCGCGATTCGACTCATTCGCGCGTTCCACCGCGCCGGCCGCGGCGGTGACGCACACGCCCGTCACGCGGCCTTCGCCGCCCGGCTGGGTCAGGACCTCGGGGTAGCACCGTCCGCCGAGTTCGAGCGGCTGGGGGACGAGATCGCCCCGGACAACCTGCCCGCCTATCCCACGCCGGCATCCGGCGCCCTCTTCACTCCCGATCTGGTGGGACGGACCGCGGCGATCGAGGCCCTCACCCGGGCTTGGGGGCTGGCGACCGCAGGGACCACGGCGCTGGTGCTGGTCGAGGGCGACGAGGGGATGGGGAAGACCCGGTTGTGCGAGGAGTTCGAGCGCACACTCCCGGTTGGCACCGTCGTACTCCGGGCTCGGGGGATCGAGACCGCGCGCAGCGTGCCGTACACCACGGCACGCGAGCTGCTTGCAGGACTGGAGACCGCACCCGGTCTCTCCGGCGCACGGGGAACGGCCCTCGCTGCCGTCGGCACTCTCGCGCCGGGCGTGCGCGAGCGTTTCCCCACCGCCGTCGCCCCAGGACCCGACTCCGAATTGGCCGAGGCGGTTGCCGACGTGCTGGCCGCCGTGGCCGCGGAAACCCCGGTCCTGCTCTTCGTGGACGACTACCCGATGGCCGATCGCGAGAGCCGAGCGCTGCTTCTCGCGGTGGCCCGCCGCCTCCGGCATGCCGCCGTCTGCATCCTCGTCGCCTCGCGCAGCGCCGACACGCCACCAGACCTGCTGGCCGAGCTGCGGGGTCGGGTCGGCGAAACCCGGGTGCGGCTCACCCCGCTGTCAGAACAGGATGTCGATGCGCTGCTTGCCTCCATGCTGGAAGTCGCGCCTGATACCCGCCCCGCACTGGCCCACCGGCTGTACACCGAGAGCGGCGGGAACCCGTTCTATCTGATCGAAACCACGGCGACCCTGCTCGATGAGGGCCGTGTCACCGCCGACGCGCGCGGCGTGTGGCGACCCTCGGCCGGCGTGATCGACGGTACCCTGCCCGTTCCACCCTCGATCCGCGCAGCGGCCCGCCGCCGCTATGAGGCGCTGTCGGCCGATGGACGCGCCGTGGCTGAGGCCGCCGCGGTGCTCGGCGCGCAGACGACCCACGCCCGATTGGCCCTGGTCACCCACCTCCCCGAAGAGGTGGTCGAAACGGCGATCGAGGAGCTGGTGCTCCGCCGCGTGCTCCGACCTTCCTCGGCCCGATCCGGCGTGTACGACTTCGCGCACGACGTGACGCGGCGCGCGGCGCTGGACGGCCTCCAGGGGACGCGGCGGCGGCGCTTGCACGCCGCCGCGTTGCGCGCGCTCCGGTCCGCACCACCCGCCCCGGACGTGACCGCCGCGATCGCGCACCACCGACGGCACGCCGGGCCGCTCGGTGGGCGGCTCCCCCCCTGGGTGGGTACGCGCACCCTCGTCGTGGGCGGAGCCCTCGTCGCCATTGCGCTGGCGTGGCTCCGGCCGGGCACCTCAACCGCGGGCTTCGCCGAGCGCGACTGGATCGTGCTTGCGGATCTGGACAACGTCACGGGTGACTCGGTGTTCGACGAGTCACTCACCGCGGCGCTGTTCGTCTCCATCTCGCAAT
>JAOUDR010000480.1 GCA_029859185.1 Gemmatimonadota bacterium | reverse complement strand
GTCTCACCCTCCCGTTCGAGGACCCGCTCGACAACACGCGCGCCCAGGCGGTGGAGCTGTGCGTCGACGTCGCGCGCGCGATGGATCTCGTCGAGCAGCTGCTCGCCGACGGAGACCGTGCCGACGTCCCCGTTCCCGTCGAGCCCCGCGCCGGCAGCGGCACGGCCGCCATCGAGGCGCCCCGCGGCCTCCTGGTCCACAGCTATGAGTACGACGAGCATGGCCGCCTGGCCCGCGCCGACGTCATGACTCCCACGGCGCTGAACGCGGCAAGCGTGGAGCACCGCCTGCGGCACGCCGCCGAGCGGCACGTCTCGCTGGAGGCGACCGAACTCAAGCGTGTGCTCGAGATGGTCGTTCGGGCGTACGACCCGTGCATCTCGTGCGCCGTGCACGTGCTGGACCTCGGCCGTGCGCCTTGACGTCCCGTTCCGCACCCGGTCGCTCAAGGCCAAGCTGATCCTGAGCTACCTGGTGATCCTCGGCGCGGGCGGTCTGCTCACGTCGCTCGTCGGCTCATGGATCGTGAGCACGACGATCATGGCACAGGCCCAGCGCACGGCCGAGCACGATCTCATGACCGCCCGGACGATCTTCGAGGGGGAGCTGGCGACGTTGCGCCAGGCCGTCGCGCTGACCGCCCCGGCCATTCGGATCGAGGCCGCGCGAGATTCACCGCAGCTCCATCAGCGCCTCGCCGCCATGCTGGACGACGTGGCGTGCGACTTCGTGACCCTGACCGACGCCGCGGGACGGGTGCTGCTGCGGGTCGGGGGCCGCGACGGCGCGGGCGACCTGGTCGGGGACCTCGCAGTGGTCGCGGCCGCCCTGACCGGCCAGGTGGCCGCCGCGCCCGGGCTGCTTTCGACGACACAGCTAGCGCGCGAGAACCCCGCCCTCGCGGAACGGGCCCGGATCCGCACGGTCCCAACCCCGCGGGCGACACCGGACACGACGACCGTGCTCGAGGAGGGCCTCGCACTGATGGCGGCCGCTCCGGTGCGCGATCCCACCGGGCGGGTCGCCGGTGCGCTGTATGCCGGCCGCCTGCTCAACGGTCGGTTCGAGCTGATCGATCGGGTATGGTCGCTGCTCTACCAGGGTGAGCGGTACCGTCGCGAGGACGTCGGAACCGTCACGATCTTCCAGCGCGACGTGCGCGTGGCGACGACGGTGCGGGACCCCGAGGGTGCGCGGGCGCTCGGGACCCGCGTGTCGGCACCGGTGCGCGCGGCCGTCCTCGACCAGGGTCTGCGATGGCGCGACCGGGCGTTCGTCGTGGACGACTGGTACATCGCGGCCTATGACCCCATTCGCGCGCTCGACGGCGGGATCGTCGGGATCCTCTACGTGGGCGTGCTCGAGCGGGCGTACGCGTCCATTCGCGATCGCGTGATCCTCTCGTTCTTCGCCATCGCGTCGATCGGCTTCCTCGTCATCATTGGGATCACCTACGTGATGATCAGCAACATCACCCGGCCCATCGGCGACATGGTGGCGGCGACCCACAGCATCGCGGCCGGGCGGCTCGATCAGGAGATCCAGGCCGCGGGCCAGGGCGAGCTCACCCTCCTGGCCGACTCGTTCAACGGAATGCTCGCGAGCCTCCGGACGATGAAAGCGGATCAGGAGGAGTGGGGCCGGACCCTGGAGGAAAAGGTGCGGCAACGCACCGAGGAAGTGACCGCCATGCAGGTCCGCGTGGGCCAGTCGGAACGGCTCGCCTCGCTCGGCATGCTCGCCGCCGGCGTGGCCCACGAGGTGAACAACCCCCTCGGCGGGATTCTCACGCTCACCGCCCTCACCCTGGAGGATCTGCCGGCCGACCATCCGAATCGGCACAACCTGGAAGTCGTGGTCCAGCAGACCGAGCGCTGCCGCGACATCGTCAAGGGACTGCTGGATTTCTCCCGACAGTCGGACGCGACCATGGAAGTGCTGCAGCTCCACGACGTGCTCGGCCAGACGCTCGAGCTCATCGCCCAGCAGTCGGCGTTCTTCAACGTCCAGATCGAGCGCGTGTGGGCGGACGACCTGCCGACCATCACCGGCGACCGCTCGCAGCTGCAACAGGTGTTTTTGAACATCCTCGTCAACGCGGTCCAGGCGATGGACGAACGCGGCGTGATCACGATCCGCACCGCCACGCGCGACGGCGAGGCCGCGATCGCGATCAGCGACACGGGTTGCGGCATTCCCGCCGCTGTGATCGACCGGATCTTCGATCCGTTCTTCACGACGCGGGAGGGAGGCCGCGGCAGCGGGCTCGGCTTGGCGATCGCGTACGGTATCGTGACCCGGCATCGGGGACACATCCGGGTCGAGAGCGCGGTCGGTCAGGGAACGACGTTCACGATCCTGCTGCCGGCATCCGCGGGCGGGACGGCCGGGGATCGCCCTGCCAACACCGCGACCCCCTGAACCCCATTGGGCTCGCGGGACATCGACAAAACGGCATGTTGCCGGGTTTTGCAGGGACTTCCGAGCGTCGGTGCCGGACTTCCCCGTTGCTGGAACGGCATTTTGCCGCCCCAAACAGCAACGGAACAGCAACGGAGAATCGGGCTGCTACGTTGGTGCGCGGGCTTGGGCCTGGGTCAGCTCCTGGGGAGGTTTACCGTGATACGCCTCAGGGGATAAGAGACAGAGGGGTGTGGTGTTGCACCCCCGGTGTGTAACCAAACCGCCCGGCGCGGGGCCGGGCGGGGGAGGCTCCTGACGCCGTCGTGGGTCGTGGCTCAGGCGAGTTCGTCTTTCTTCCTGCGCCGTGCCCGGAACGCGCCAATCCCCGCGAGGCCGCTGCCGAGGAGCAGTAGCACGAAGGCCGGGGCGAGCGGAAGATTCACGTTCCCCAACCGAATACCGGCACCCCAGAAAGTCACAGTCACACAGCCTATGTCGCTTGGCGGCCCGCCTAGGAATGGCTCAGGTGGACAGCTGTACGAGAGCATGTACATGAGGGAAGAGGCCGCAGCCGCTCCCAGGGCCATGACGATGGCTGCGGTCCAGAGCCCAACAGCCCCAGGCCTTCTGCGAGTCGCAGTACCAACGGAAGTTGGCGT
>JAOUDR010000029.1 GCA_029859185.1 Gemmatimonadota bacterium | reverse complement strand
CTCACCGGCCGCCACCATGTTCACGAAGAGTGCGGTGAACGCCCTGGGGTGCTTCGAGAGCGCGTCGGCCAAGGTATGGCCGCTTTCGACGTCGTAGACAACCTGCCGAGTCACGTCGGCCAGCGCCTTGTTCTCGGTCTGCTGCGCCAGGATGTCGAGCGCCTGCACGAGCGGCAGGCCGCTGTTGATCATCGTCGCGAACTGTCGCGTGAAGATGACCACGTCCCGTGTGGGGACGCTCGCACCTCGCTTCGCGCGCTTGGCTTCGCGCAGCCGGACGAGCACCATCCGGTTCTTGCGGAGATTGGCGACGACCTCGTCCCGCGACGCCGCGTCCATGGTGCCGGTCGTTTCCTGGCCCTGCGCATTACGCGCGGTGTATTCGTACGTCGCCATTGTGGTTCTCCGTCGTGCTTATCGTCGACCCGCCGTTCCCCGTGCGTTCTTCTCGTCGCCCGGGGTCGGTTCGCCCACCATCCGTAGAAACTCGTTCTGATCCGACGTGACGCGCAAGCACTCCTCGAGCGACACGTCGCGATTCATGTAGTGCACGTACAGCGAATCCGCCAGTGTCTGCATCCCGTGCTTCTTGCCCGCCTGCATGGCGGAGTAGATCTGGTGCACCTTGTCGTCCCGGATCAGCGCCCGGATGGCCGGCGTGGCCATCAAGATCTCGCACGCCATGACGCGGCCCTTGCCGGAGGCTTTCGGCAGCAACGTTTGCGTACAGATTCCTTCCAGCACGAACGCCAACTGGGCGCGCACCTGCGACTGCTGGTGCGACGGGAACACATCGATGATCCGGTTGATGGACTCGGCCGCCGAGTTGGTGTGCAGCGTGGCAAAGGCAAGGTGGCCGGTTTCCGCGATCGTCAGGGCCGCCGAAATGGTCTCCAGGTCGCGCATCTCGCCCACGAGCACGACGTCCGGATCCTGCCGGAGCGCGTACTTGAGCGCGTTCGCGAACGAGTGCGTGTCCGTGCCGATCTCGCGTTGGTTGACGATGCAGCCCTGGTGCCGGTGGATGAACTCGATCGGGTCCTCCACCGTGATGATGTGTCCCTTCCGCTCCCGGTTGACCTTGTCGATCATCGCCGCGAGCGTCGTGGACTTGCCCGAGCCCGTGGGGCCCGTCACCAGGACCAGGCCGCGGGGCCTCTCCGACAAGTGGGCGAGGACCGGTGGGAGGTTCAACTCCTCGAAGGTTTTCACGGAGAACGGAATCTGCCGGACCACCATGGTCACGCACCCACGCTGCTTGAAGCAGTTCCCGCGGAACCGGGCCAGGTTCTGGATGCCGAACGAGAAATCGAGCTCGTCTTCCGTCTCGAACCGCTTTTTCTGGTTCTCCGTGAGCACCGAGTACGCGAGCTGCAGCGTGTCCTTCGGCGTGAGCGTGTGGTCGGTCTGCGAATCGGCGATTTCGCCGTCGATGCGCAGTTTCGGCCGTTCGCCCGCCGTGACGTGCAGGTCGGACGCGTCGCGCTCGATCATCTCCTCGAGCAACTGGCGCAGGTTGACGCCCCCGGTGAGGGCGACTTTGGCCGCTGCCGGACTGGTCATGCGTTCACCCTGCCGTCTCCTTCACAACTTCTTCGAGAGTAGTGACGCCCTTCTTGATCTTCACGATCCCATCCATACGCAGCGTGAGCATGCCGTCGGCCACCGCCTGCTCCGTCATCTCGGCGGTTGACGCTCCGCGCAGGATGAAGCGGCGCAGCTCGGGCGTCAGCGCCATCACTTCGTAGAGCCCGGCCCGGCCCTTGTATCCCGTCCCGCTGCAGGTGTCACAGCCCGCGCCGCGGTAGAACTGCATCGCCGCGAGATCCTCCGGACTCAACAACAGGGCGTCCAACTCCTCCTGTGAGTACTGATGCTGCTCCTTGCACTGCTTGCAGATCCGCCGGACCAGGCGTTGCGCCACGATCAGGTTCACGGCGCTGGCGACGTTGAACGGCTCGATGCCCATGTCGATCATGCGGGTGATCGTCGACGGCGCATCGTTCGTGTGCAGCGTGGACAGCACGAGGTGCCCCGTCAACGCCGCCTTGATGGCAATGCTGCCGGTCTCGATGTCCCGGATCTCGCCGACCATGATGATGTTCGGATCCTGCCGCAGGAACGCCTTGAGCGCCGCGGCGAACGTCATCCCGATCTCGTTGCGCACCAGAACCTGGTTGATTCCGTGGAGATTGTACTCCACGGGGTCCTCCGCCGTCATGATGTTCACTTCGATGACATTGATCCGCTGCAGGGCCGAATAGAGCGTCGTCGTCTTGCCGGACCCCGTGGGACCGGTCACCAACACCATGCCGTACGGGTTCAGGATGGCCCGCATCAGGTCCTTTTCGGCCTGCGGCTCAAACCCGAACGTCGTCAGATCGAGTGTCAGGTTCCCCTTGTCGAGAATCCGGAGCACGATCTTCTCACCGTAGAGCACCGGGAGCGTCGACACGCGGAAATCGATCACCCGCTTGCCCATCTTGAGCTTGATCCGCCCGTCCTGGGGCACCCGCCGCTCGGCGATGTTCAGGTTGGACATGATCTTCACGCGACTGGTCAGGGCCGCCTTCAGCTTGGCCGGAGGCTTCATGACTTCCAGCAGCGCCCCGTCGATGCGGTAGCGTACCCGGATCTCATGCTCGAACGGCTCGATGTGGATGTCGCTGGCGCCCCGCTTGACGGCATCGGTCAAGATCCCGTTGATCAGCTTCACGACCGGCGCATCATCCCCCACCTGGACGGGCGCGGTGTCTTCCTCCTGCTCGTCGATGACTTCGAGATCTTCCGCCTCCATGTCCTTGAGGAGGTTCTGCAACTGGGCATCCGTCTGCTCGTAGTACCGCTCGATGGCCGCTCGCAGCGTGTACTCGCCGGCAATCACCGGGAAGATGTCATACCGCGTGATGAACTTGAGATCGTCGACCACCGCGTGGTTGGTGGGATCGGACACCGCCACCGTCAGGGTGCGGCCCTCGCGCTTGAGCGGGAGTACCATGTGACGGACGGCGACTTCCGTCGGCACCAGCTTGATGATCTTCTCGTCCACTTCGAACCGCGACAGATCCACGGCCGGCATCTTGTACTGGCGGGCCAACGCCTTGGTGATCTCCAGCTCCTGGACGAAGCCGAGCTTGACGAGGCAGTAGCCCAAGCGCATTCCCGTGTTCTTCTGCTCGATCAATCCCTGGTCGAGCTGGTCACGGGTGATGAGCCCCTCGCGAACAAGGAGGTCACCGAGCCGAACCGTGCTTGCCGCTGCCGTGGCCATATCCACCCTGAGTCGTGGAAATGAGGGAACGCGCGCCGAGCGGCGCGAGAGGCGTTCAAACTGCTAAAGTATGGGTGGCCTAAGGGGTGTCAAGGTATACGGATACGTCCCGTGAGCCGCGTCACCAACTTGGGGCCGATCCCCCGCACGCGTTGGAGATCGTCCGGGGAGCGAAACGGCCCGTTCCGTCGCCGCTCCGCGACGATCGCTTCCGCGAGCCGCGGGCCGACACCCGGGAGGGCGGCGAGTTCCTCCGGCGTGGCCCGGTTGACCGGCACCGGCCCCACCTGTGCGGCAGGTCCCCCGGAGCCGCGACGGGGCGGGGCCGAGAAGGCGACGTAGGGGGCGAGCGCCTTCACGGTGGTCTTCCCCACCCCAGCGACCCGCTCCAGCGCCTCGAGCGACCCGAACGGTCCCTGCGCATCGCGATCGGCAACGATCCGGGCGGCGAGCGCCGGGCCGATGCGCGGCAGACGGGCCAGCTCGGCGGCCGGTGCCCGATCCACATCCACACGCTCCCCCGCCGCGAGCGGGCGGGCAAACCGCTCGGCATCCTTGGCCACGCTGTCGCGGGAGCGCCCTCCAGGATCGCCGAGCCGGTACCCCACCGCCCCGGGCGCCGGAAGCCCACCGAGCACGAGGCGCGCCAGCAGCCCGGCGGCGGCAAGCCCCACGAGCATCATCGCAGCCCGACGATCGGCGGCAGACGGCATGCCATAGGATGGGCCCTCGCGGAGGTACCGTGGGTACCCTCACGTCGCAGCGCGTGGCAAACGGACGCCGCGCCTACCGCACCAGCGCCACCGCCACATCCCCGACGATCTTGAGACTGCGGGCAGTCACCTTGTCGGGCGTATCCTCGACCGTGTGCCAGGGTGGGTAGTCATAGTCGATCACGTCGATCGCGCGGATGCCGCGGTCGAGCAACGGGATGTGGTCATCGGTGATGGTGTAGCGCACGGTCGGCTGGAACACGTCCTCGTATCCCAGGTCCCGCGCCGCGCCCCACACCCGGGTCACCACCTCGGGCGCCCCGGAGACGGAGTACCCCTCCTGGTAAATCCGGAGGTCGGCGTCACCCACCATGTCGAACAGGACGGCGTACATCGGGACCCGCCCGTCGGCGAGCGTCGCCGCAAAGTGGCGGGAACCGAGGAGCACGTCCGGCCCGATCCCGCCGTCCACGCCGCTGAAGCGCCCGTAGTCCTCTCCATCCACGAACAGCAGATCCACGCCCACGGACGGTGGCGTGCCTGCCAGCACGTCGGCCACGCCGAGCAGCACCGCCACCCCGGAAGCACCATCGTTGGCACCCGGCACGGGCCGCTGCTGGTCCCCGAGGTTCGGCGACTGGTCCGCGCGGGGCCGGGTATCCCAGTGGGCGAGCAGCAGGACTCGCTCCGTGACGTCCGGTCGAAACCGCCCGATGAAATTCCGCAGCTGCAGCGTGTCCCCCGCCGCGGTGACGTGGGTGAACGCCTGGACCTCCACCAGATCCGCGCTGCGTTCGAGCTGTGCCTGGATCCAGTCTCCGGCGCGCCGATGCCCGTCGGTGTTCGGGATGCGCGGGCCGAAGGCCACCTGGGTGCGCACATAACCCAAGGCCGCCTCACCGTCGAACGGCGTTCCGGACCCACCAGCGGCACAGGCGGCCAGCAGCGCGGCGGCGCCCCACGCGCGTGACCTCATCGCAGTTGACCCGAGACGAAGAAGATCTCGGCAAAGACGGAAAACACCATTTGGGAAAACTCCCGGGAAAGGTGCCGTTGGGCGGTGATGACATAGCTGAAATTCGCGCCGCCGCGTACTTGCGACGAGAAACCCGTGTCCAGCCGCACGTCCAGCGCCGACCGATAGCTGTCGGAGATCGGCGCACACTCCGTGGCGTTGGCCTGCAGCAGACAGACCACCACCGTGGACGTGGCGTAGGAGAGGGTGGTGCGAATCTCGTTGGGCAGGCGGACGATGGAGCGGGGCGGCCGGAACGCGAAGTTGAGCGACGCGTTCCAGTCTTCCTGGTCCCGTCGCGAGGTATTCCCCGACGTGACACCATCCGTCCGGGCGGTGTTGTACTGCAGCGTCGTCACGATGCCGCCCCGCCAGGTGAGCGTCACGCTCGGCGAGAACGCCTTCCCCAGCGTCTCCGCCGTGCTTCCCTCACCACCCGCGAGGCCCGCCTGGCGGTTCTGCGATCGGTTCTGGACGTACCGAGCGCTGGCATTGACGATGGAGATGATCTTCCGGATCCCGGAACGCGGACTCCACGTCCAGGCCAGCGATCCCGACGGCCATTCCTTCGACCGCGCGGTCACCTCGGTCTGTTCAGTCTGCCCCGCGCGGAGCGACCACGTGAACGTCTCCTGATCCCGGAAGTTGAGCCGCAACGTGAGTCCGAGGGGAAACTGGACGGCGCCCCCCACGGTGATCGCGGTCAGGTCGCCCGCGGACGACGCCGGCACGCCGTTCTGCGTGCGGAAGCTGCCGATCCAGCCGAACCCGAGCTGGTAGCCGAGCGACGGCGAGAACGGTACGCGATCGAAGGTCGAGCGCAGCTCCCGGGAATACGACAGATCGACCGGCTGGAACCCGCGGAAGATCTTGGCAAAAACCGTCGAGTCACCAAACGCGCCCCCGACGAGACGACTGAGCGAGAACGTGGCGCCGACCTCCGTTCGGCGCGAGTTGCCGATCGTCTCTGGGGCCCGGAACGCGCCGGCTGTATCGCCAAGTTCCCGCACGGGTACGCGCTGGTTCGGATCGCGATTGAACGTGAAGCTGCTCGACATGATGAACCGGGGCCGCAGCCAGCTGGACAGGGCGGGGGTCACGTTCAGCGCCGTCGTCATCGACCGCTGGCGCTCGAACCCGACATCGAGCCCGAGCATCTCGCGCCGCTCCCGCTGGAGCAGGCGCCCGATCGACGTCGAATCGCCGTAGTCCTGCAAATCCCGGCTCGTGGTGATGTTGCCCCGCAACGTGAACGTCGGGAAGGGCCGGAGATCGAGCCCGGCATCACCCCGCAAGGTGTTCACGATGCCCTCGAGCGGCCGCAATGTCGCATCGGACCCCAACGCGATCGGCACACGGTAGGCGAACCGCGTGGTCCGGTTGTTCACGAGCGTGAGCGCCCCGCGCAGTTGCGCCGGATTGACGCGGAGCCGCGAGCGCCGCAGTGCCTGCGCGAACTCGCTCCGGCGGATGAAGCCCGGCATCCGATCCACGAGACGCACGAGGAACCCCGGCGCCCCCTTCACCGTCACGGGTTGGGGCACGTTGTTGTAGTCCACGCGTCCCTGCCGGTTCACCGTCCGCTGGTCGCTCAATTCGGTCGTCGTCGTGGCCGTGAAGATCGCGCCCTGGAACGAGAAGGGGTCCACCAGCACCCGCTCGAAGAACCCACGGCTGCGCGAGATCTTGCGATAGCCCAGCGTGTACGTCGTCCCCGTGCTGCGCGGGAGGCGGAGGCCGGTGACGGCCTCGGCCAGGACGTCGCTGCGGTTGAGGTACAGCGGGTCCGACGAGGTGCGCGTGTACTGGACCCCGAACGGGATGCTGAACCCCGAGCCCGGGATCAGCTTGTCGAGCCGGAACGTCCCGCCCATCCGGAGCGCGCCGTCCGTGCTGAACGACGGCCCGTCCGTCAGCTGCTGGAACCGCGCGTCCCGCGTCTGGTATCCCAACGCGAAATCGAACACGTCGGCCGCCTGGATCCGGAGGTCGACCGCCCCGGCAACCCCCATGTCGTCCACGACGTCGTCGAGGCGAATGTCGTCCACCCACAGTTCCGCCTGCTCGATGAACACCGTCTGGCGGGTGCGCAGAATACCCGTTGCCATCTCGGAAACGCGGGCGAGGTTGGGTGGGGCGACCCCCGGGTCACGCACCTGCACGAGATACGGCCCGTCGCACGCCACGTACGCGGTGGAATCGCCGCCGCACTCGGCGGCGCCCGACGGGGCCTCGCCGCTCAGGAACCGGGCCTCGATCGCCGACCGCAGCAGCAACCAGCGGCGGAGATCGATCACCACCTCGGGCAGCCAATCGACCGTTCGCACGGGCGTCCGGTAGAGGTAGTAGTTGTACTCGTCGCGCCCGGCCTTGAGGAAGAACTCGAGGTCGCCGTCCTCCCACCCGGGCCCGCGCCCGCGCGCCCAGACCCGCAGCGTGCCATAGCGGAGGAAGTTCTTGTCGGCCTCGTCGGCGAAGCGAAGGTACGCCTCCGCCCGCTCCCCAACCCGCAGGTCGCGGGCCAACACCCGGAGCGACTTCTCGTTGATCTGCCGTGAGGCGAACTCGAGGCTGGCCCCCCTCTGGTCGGCCTGATCCAGGATGCCCGGCGGCGACGTGTATCCGACGTCCCGGTTCTCGGTCGACACGGTGGACACGATGACCTCGCCCCGCGGCAGGCCCTGTGCCCCGCTCAACCCCTCGATGGGCGTGGCCGCCCGCTTGATCCACGGTGCGCCCTCGAGGCGCAACCGCGCCAGCCCGAAGAAGACCTCCTGCTCGTCCGGGCCGCGATCCGGGGCCACCACCGTGATGCGGACCGACTCGATCTGCCGGATGTTCGGCACACCCACCTGCACGGTGTCCTCACGGAACGGGATGCGGTACAGGCGCCAGGTGAGCGGGCGGCCCTGGCCGTCGACCAGCGTGTTGCCGTTGCGCACGAAGAAGCGCTCGTCGCCCAGGGGGTACACATAGCGGAACACATCCTCCTGCACGGTCCCGACGGTCACGTCGAGCCGGCCGTCCCCATCGAGATCCTCGCTGTCCGCGAAGCCGTTGCCACGGGTGCACCGCGCGCCCAGGTCGCCGAGCGGGAACACCGGGACGCCGGTCCCCGGGATCTGGGCGCACATGGGGAGGTCCGCCACCGTCGCACCGGTGCCGGCGTTGACGACCGTCGGCAATCGGTCCCCGAGGATGCCGACGTCACCTACCGAGGCGTTGAACACATTGGTGAGCGTATCGCGCTCGGTATCGAGCTCGTTGGCGCCGATGAATTGAAACCCCGAGAACACGGTGTCGGCCCCCACGACGGCGAAGCTGTCCGGCCCGAACGCGGTGGCATCCTCGAAGATGGTGCCGAAGTCGAACAGGAGCTGGACACCGGCGTTCCTGGCGCGACGCTCCGTGTCCTCGAGGACCCAGAACTCCAGGAACTCCACGCGCGACAGGTCCACGCCGAGCCCGCTGCCCCCGACGGGCTGTGTGATGGTCCGCCAGCGCGGACCGGGCGTGTGCGGCCGGAACCAGCGGGGGGCGCCCGTGAGGGGATCCGGTGCGCCCCCAATCGTATCCGGCTTCAGCGACATCCACATGACCGTCTCGACTTCCCGCGCCGTTCCGGTGAGGATGATGGTCGAGTCGATGTCCGTGGGCCGGAACTGGAGCACGTCGTTGCCCGACTGGACCGAGTTCTGCCAGATCAGGGGGACGGCATCCACATCGGCAAACCCGCCGAGCGGATCGAGGTACGGCGAGGAGAGGCCTCGACCGGACGCGGGCCGACTTCCGGCCTGCCACTGCGTTTCGATGAGCGAAAGGGACCGGAAGGAGCCTCCCTCGAACTCCTCGAGATACGCCTGGCCGGCCCGGTTGGGGTTGGGCCGCGAGGTGGCGATCTCACCGCTGAGGCTGACGTTGGACGGCACGGTCGTGGAGATCAGCGGGAGCGCATCCAGCACGCTGGTGAGACCATCCGTCCGGAACCCGTATTCCGCGCTGAGGCCGCTCAGGAAATTGGCCTTCGGCTCGAAGCCCAGCTGCGGGCGCGTGAGCAGGCTGCTCTCGCGCTGCGAGATCAGGATCGCGTTCACGCGCCCACGCGATCCGAGGCTGTAGGTGGTGCTGAGCCCAACGATGCTGTTCGGCGCAACGTCGAACAACTGGTTCTCCTCGAATTGGGCGCGCACCTGCGTGGGACCCCGGAACAGCGAATCCGGATTGAGGAACGTCACGAGGCCGATGGAGTAGTCGATCGTGTAGTGCCGCCCCTTGGTCAACTCCGTGTTGCCCAGGAAGAGACGCTCGGTGCCGTCGCGGATCTGGAAAGCGCCCAGCCCGAGCACGCCTCGGTCGCCGCCGCCCGCCGCCTCGTAGTGGAGCCGCAAGCGGAACCGCGGCGGCGGCCCCTGCGTCGTCAGCAGGTAGTTGGGCGTCCGGTAGAGGGAGTCATTGCGCTCGCTGGCCTGCAACCGCACGCTGTCGGCGAACGGCTGGAGGTGCGGGAACACCAGGAACAGATCGCGAATCGGCGCGCCGGCATTCGGGTCGCGCGGACGCGGGAACACCCGGTTGTACTCGTCGAGCTTCGACTCGTCGTTGGGCAGGGCGACCCGCAGGCGCCCGAGGTAGGTTCCCTGGCCGTCGAGTGGCTGCTCGGATTCGTTGACGACCAAGGTCGCGTCGATCGTCGTGCGATCGATGTCCCCCGACCCGAGGCGATAGATGTTTCGCATCTCGTAGAAGTAGGTCGGGACTTCGGGACCCTTCCGCGGCTCGTAGATCAGACGAAGGGTGTCGAGGCCCCGGTTGACGGCCGGGAACGTCCCGACGGTGTCTCCCGCGGCGGTGACGTACGAGACCGCGAGGAAATCCTGGTCGCCAACCCGCGTCGCCAGCCCGAACCAGAGGCCCGACGGGTCGAGGAAGTAGTCCCGCCCCTCGACGAGGAGCTCCCACGGGAAGGGACCCACCCGCTGTGGACTGTCATCGCGGACGGCGACCGCCTGGATGCCGCCGAGGTTGGGGTTGTTCGGGTTGTTGGCCGTCTGGGCACGCAGCCGGTACACCCGCAGCTGCACCGGGCGCCGTTGGGCCGGGACCACGTCCGCCGCCACTCCGAGGATGTCGATATCCGGGTAGCCGGGCAGGAGGAGCGGATTGACGGAGAAGAAGAACCGCCCCGCCTCGTAGTCGAGGTCGCGCAGCTCGCGGTCCACCGGCTGGCTCGTCGTTTCGCCGACGGTGTACACCCGGGTACGAAGCTGCGACCCCTTTTGCTGGGCCAGAATCCCGCGTACCTCGAAGGCCCCGATCTGGCCCTCGGCCTGGAAGCCGAACGAGTTGGCGGGAATGGCAGCCGTAATGAACCGGGACGACGGGGCGCTGAAGCTGACGTTGCCGACCTCGATCCGACGAATGATCTCGTCTTCGAGTCCTTGATAGTAGACGTTGAGGTTGTTATTGGCGCTGAATTCCCGCTCGCTGTCGTAGTCGACGTTGATGTGGACCCGGTCGCCTACGATGCCGCCCGCCCGCACGTTGAACTGCGCGTCGAGGGCCGGGGTGGGGAAGCCGGCCTCACACCCGGAGACGGGGTTCGCGAGATCGGCGGCCGTGCAGCGCCGGTTCTTGAACTGATCCGCCTTCATCTCGAACCGGGCGCGCAACTGGAGCCCCAGGTCGGCAAAGCGGGACAGGGCGTCGATGGTCGATTGCTCGACCGGTTGCGCAAGTTGGCGCGTGGCGAACGGTGGTGGCGGCGGCGGACCGCGGGGTACCTCGACCTCGGCAAAGATGAGCCCGGACGGCCAGGCGGCGCGCTCCCGGGCCTGCGCCTCGAACCGGTCCCGGACCGCGCGCTCCCAGCGCAGCGCCACGAACCGGGGCGACACCCGCAACCCGTGGACACCGCCGGGTCGGGCCGCGGCCGGGAGACGCAGCGGGATGCTGTCCACCAGGATGTGCAGGCGGATTCTGGGTACGGGTGTCGAGTCGGCCGTCGCGACGGAGTCCACCGGCGGGGGCTCCTGCGCGAACACCGGACGAACCGATCCGGCGAGGAGCAGGATCGTCGCGCGGAGCGCGAAGCGCGGCCGGATCACGGGGAACGGTTCACAAGCGCGACGGGTAGGGTGGAGGAATAATACGCCTCCGCCGCATCGCCCTACAAGGCGATAGCTTAGGGGAGCCCATGTCGATCCTGAGTCGTTACCTGGTCCGGCTGCACGTCGTTCCCTTCCTGTTCGCGCTGGGGGCGCTCACCAGCCTGATGCTGCTGAATCAGATCGCCAAGCGGCTCGGCGATCTGGTGGGGAAAGGCCTGCCGTGGGGCGTGATCGTCGAGGTGTTCGCGCTGTCCATTCCCTTCATCGTGGCCATGACGCTCCCGATGGCGGTGCTGGTGGCGGTGCTCTATGCGTCCACGCGCCTGGCCGCCGATAGCGAGGTCACGGCGATGCGGGCTGGCGGTATCTCGCTGTGGCGATTCATGCGCCCGCTCCTGGTGTCGGGGGCCATCCTGACGCTGCTGGCCTTCGCGTTCAGTGACCACATCCTCCCGCGGACCAACCACAAGCTGCGTACGCTGTACACGGATATCGCCCGGAAGAAGCCGACTTTCTCGCTCAAGGAACAGGTCATCAACGAGGTCCAGCGCTCGCGCCTGTTCCTGCGGGCCGCGGCCATCGATCCGGCCACATACGCGCTCCGGGACGTGACCATTTACGACCTGGCCGACCAGGACCGCAAGCGTGTCATCTACGCCGATAGCGGCTACCTCGCAATCACGGAAGACCAGGAGGACGCCTACCTGACGCTCTTCTCCGGAGTCATGCACGAGTTCGACCGCGGAGATCCCGGAATGTTCCAACTCGTGGGGTTCTCACGCGATCTCGTGCGGATCGAGGGAGTCGGGAACGAGCTTCGACGCACGCTCGACGACAACTTCAAGGGCGATCGGGAGATGAGCATCTGCGAGATGGAGTCCTACGTGAGCAGCGCCCGACGGGACGGGCTGCTCGCACGTCGCCGGGCCGCGGCGGCTCGCCTGAGCGCGCTGAACGTCCTGGTGGGCCTCCCGGAGGTCGCTCCCGACACCGTGATCCCCGAGACGCGGCCGAGTGCCTACTGCCGGGCACTGACCTCGTGGGCCAGTTGGCTGCTCCCCCCGGAGCTCCAGGCGCAGGTGCCACCGTCACAGGACAGTCTCCGGCGGTTCCCGGGTCCGCGGGTGCGGCGTCAGGCGGTCGGCGCGCAAAGCAGCCCCCCCGCCCTCCGTGCATCGGAGCTGCGCGCGCACATGGACCGCGAGAAGATTTCGCGCACGCGGGCGGCCCACTACCTCGTCGAGATCCACAAGAAGTACGCCATTGCCACCGCATGCCTCATCTTCGTGCTGCTGGGCGTCCCCACCGCGATTCGCTTCCCGCGTGGCGGGCTCGGCTTCGTGATCGGCATGAGCCTCGGCATC
>JAOUDR010000479.1 GCA_029859185.1 Gemmatimonadota bacterium | reverse complement strand
TACGACGACTGGTGGGGGCCGGTCTACCCGGCAGACCGCAAGGGCAAGCGGTCGTTCGACCCGCTCGCGTACCTCGCGCGCTACTTCGACACCATCGAGATCAACTCCACGTTCTACCGCCCCCCGTCGGAGCGGTCCGCGGCCTCGTGGGCCCGCCGAGTGACGGAGAATCCGAAGTTCCGGTTCACTGCCAAGCTGTATCAGCGGTTCACCCACCAGCGGGACGAAGCATGGACCACGGTGGAGGTGGATGAAGTGCGCCGTGGCTTCCGGCCGCTCCTGGAAGCGGACCGGCTTGGCTGTCTGCTGGTGCAATTCCCCTGGTCGTTCAAGCGTGATGCGGCCTCGCGCGAGTGGCTTGGCGACCTCGTGGGCGCGTTCGGCGAGTTTCCCCTGGCCATCGAGGTGCGCCACAGCTCCTGGAACGTGCCGGAGTTCTACGCGGGCCTCCGGGAGCGGGGTGTGGGTGCCGTGAACATCGACCAGCCGGTCTTCGGTCACTCGATCGCACCGGGTGCCACCGTAACCGCGCCCGTGGGCTACGTGCGGCTGCACGGCCGGAACTACGAGAACTGGTTCCGCGACAACGCGGAGTCGCATGAGCGGTACGACTATCTCTACACGAAGGAAGAACTCGAAAGCTGGCTGAATCGGATTCACGAGGTCGCGCGTCAGGCGCAGGAGACCTACGTGATCACGAACAACCACTACCGCGGCCAGGCCCCGACGAACGCGCTGATGCTCCGGGCGATGGCTGGGGAGAAGGTGGAAGTGCCGCACGAGCTGCGAGTGGCGTTTGGGGAGGCACTGAGGGTGGTGGGGTTGGGATAGGACGGCAGGGGACGACGGCAGGGGACGACGGCAGGGGACGACGGCAGAGAGGAACGGCAGAGAACAACGGCAGAGAGCAACGGCGGAGAACAACGACAGGAACTGGGGGACGTTCCTTCGTTCTGCGTGGGGTGTGATGGGGGGCACCGTTGTTCCTGCCGTTATCTTCTGCCGTTCTTATTTCTGCCGTTGCTCCCTGCCGTTGTCCAGAAGCATTGAAATATTTAGCCAACCATCTAAATTCATCCCATGTCCCGTGACGGCGCCTTCAAGGCTCTGGCGGATCCCACTCGGCGGGAGATCCTGGAGCTGCTGGCTCAGAAGGACCTGATGGCCGGTGAGATTGCGGAGCGGTTCCCGATCGCGTTCGCATCGGTGTCGCACCACTTGGGGGTTCTCAAGGACGCGGGGCTCGTGGCGTCGGAGCGGGAAGGACAGTTCATCCGCTACCGGCTGAATACCACGGTGTATCAGGACGTCGTGCGGTATCTCATGAACGTCACCAAGGGAGGGGGGCGCCGTGCGTAACCGCTGGATCGGTCTCGTCGTTGCCGGTATCGCGTTCGCGGTGGCGATCTGGGCGTATCCCCAGCTGCCACCACGCGTGCCGAGTCACTGGAACATCCGCGGCGAGGTCGATGGGTATGCCGGACGCTTCGTGGCGGCCTTCGTATTCCCGCTCGCCATCCTCTTCCTGGCCGGGCTCGTGCACGTCCTGCCTAGAATCGATCCAAGAGGCGAGAACTACCCCAAGTTCCACGACACGTACTGGCTCCTGATCAACGGCGTCTTGATTTTCATGGGCGTCGTGTACCTCGCGGTGATCGGCAACGCCATTGGCGCACCGATTCCGATCGGAACGGTCATGCCGATCGCCCTCGGGTTCCTGTTCATCGTGGTCGGCAACTACCTGGGACGGGTACAGCCCAACTGGTTTCTCGGGATTCGCACGCCGTGGACGCTCTCGAGTGACACGGTGTGGCGGAAGACGCACCGGCTGGGTTCCTGGGTGTTCGTGATCGCGGGGCTGCTGTTCATGGTGTCGGGCCTGGTCCCTGGCGTCCGGTTCGGCACGCCGCTGCTGGCCATCATCATCGCCCTCGTGGCGACGCCGGTGCTGTACTCACTCTATCTCTGGATGCGGGAGCGGTCGTCATGACGATGTCGAGAGCAATTATCGCGGGCGTCCTCGTGCTGGCGCCATGGCGCGCAGCCGTGGGCCAGGCGGACTCGGTGCCGCCACCGGGTGTGACGGAGCAGCCGATGACGTTCACGAGTGGTACGCTGCAGCTCGCGGGCACCCTCACGCTCCCCGACGGTGTCGAGCGACCGCCGATTGCCGTGATCGTCGCCGGATCGGGGCCGACCGACCGCAACGGCAATCAAGGGGCGCAGCTCAGGACGAACACGTATGCGCAGTTGGCGTGGGGCCTGGCGGAGCAAGGCGTCGCCTCGCTGCGGTACGACAAGCGTGTGTTGCCCGCCACCCGGGGACAGGTCAATCTCCCGGCGCTGAGTTTCGACGACTTCGTCGCCGATCTGGCCGCCGCGGTGCTGGCGGTTCGCGAGGACTACGCGAAGGTGTTCGTGCTTGGCCACAGTGAAGGTGGGAGCCTCGCGATCCGGGCCGCGTCACGTGGAACGCCAATGGACGGCGTTATTCTGGTTTCCACCCCCGGACGCAACATGGTCACCCTGCTGCACGAGCAACTCTCCCGGCAGCTCGACGCCGCCACGCTCACCCAATTCGATACCGCGCTGGCGCGGTTTCTCAGAGGGGAAGACCCCGGCGAGCTGCTCCCGGCCCTCCGCCCACTCGTGGCGCCAGTCAATCGCCGGTTCATGCAGGGATGGGCATCGCTCGATCCAACCGAGGAGCTTGCGTTGGTGCGGGTACCGGTGCTGATCGTCCAGGGCGACATGGACATTCAGATCCGACCCGCGGATGCGGAAGCTCTGAAGGCGGCCAAGCCGGATGCGCAGTTGCTCATCGTGCCAGGTGCGTCTCACACGCTCAAGGCGGTATCCGATACGCTGATGGGCACGCAGCTACCCACGTACACCGATCCGACGCTGCCGTTGGTGCCGGGGATCGTGGATTCGGTGGCGGCGTTTGTGAAGGGGGTTGTGGGGGGAAATTAGGGGACGACGGCAGAGAGCAACGGCAGGGAGCAACGGCAGGGAGCAACGGCAGGGAGCAACGGCAGGGAGCAACGGCAGGGAGCAACGGCAGG